>NZ_JCBANA010000004.1:0-142864 GCF_059760725.1 Achromobacter sp. 1014246743 | reverse complement strand
ATTCGGCGCGCAGCCACTGGCGCGCTTCCTGGAACAGCGGCGAGAACGCGCGGCGAGTCCAGGGCTGGTCGGGCAGGGTGAAGCGCGACAGCGCTTCGACGCGAGCCCACAGGCGGTCGGCGTTCAGCGGGGGGAAGACGGGGGCGGGCGAAGCAGGAGAGGAGGCGGGCATGACGTAAGGCTGGGGGTGTTGCGGGAAAGGCATCGGCGATTATGGCATGCAGTTCCCGCTCACCGCCCGCCGCGTCATCGCTGGCGCCAGGCCGGCTCGCGCTTTTCCAGGAATGCGCCGACGCCTTCGCGCGCTTCGTCCGAACGGCGCACGGCGGCAATGCGTTCGACCGAATCGGCGATCAGCGCAGCGTCCAGCGGCTGGCCGGCGAAGTCGCGCACCAGCCGCTTGCTGGCCTGCACCGCCTGGGGGCCGTTGTCGCACAGCGTGCGGCAGATCGCCTCGGCCTCGGTGTGCAGGCGGTCGGCCGGCACCACGCCGTGCAGCAAGCCCATGCGAAACGCGGCGGCGGCGTCGAAGCGTTCGGCGGTCAGGAAGTATCGGTTGGCCGCGCGTTCGCCCAGGGCGCGGATGACGTAGGGGCTGATGGTGGCGGGCAGCAGCCCCAGGCGGGTTTCCGACAGGCAGAAGTGGGCGTGGTCGGCGGCCACCGCGATGTCGCATGCTGCCACCAGCCCCAGGCCGCCCGCATACGCGTCGCCATTGACGGCGGCCACCACCGGCTTGGGGCAGGACCAGACCGCGCGCAGCATGTCGGCCAGGCGGGTGGCGTCGGCGCGGTTGTCGGCGTCGGCAAGCGTGGCCATCTTGCGCATCCAGTTCAGGTCGCCGCCCGCGCAGAAGGCCTTGCCCGCGCCGGTCAGCAGCACCACGCGCACCGCCGGGTCGGCGCCGGCCTGTTGCAGCGCCGTGGTCAGGGCCGCGATCAAGGTCTCGTCGAAGGCGTTGCGCACGTCGGGCCGATTCAGGGTCAGGCGGGCGACGGGGCCATCGAGCACGACCTCGAGCGGGGCGGGCTGGGGCATGCGGGTCTCCTGTTTATTGATTTGTGCTCAATTAATAACCTGAACGTCACAATTGAATCCATAGGGTGAAACGTGGATATACGATGTGACGAGGGTAAATATTGAGTTATCCTCAATAAAATGGAACGATGGAGCGAGACATGAGCCATGCCCCCACCCGCGACGCCGCGGCGCGCTATGCGTCGGTGTTCCGGCCCGGCCTGTTCGATGGCCAGACCATCATGGTCACGGGCGGCGGCAGCGGCCTGGGCCGCTGCACCGCGCATGAATTGGCCGCGCTGGGCGCGGGCCTGGCGCTGGTGGGCCGCAAGCCTGAAAAGCTGGCAGCCGTGCGCGACGAGATCGTGGGCATCTACCCCGAGTCGGCTGGCCGCATCACGCTGCACGCCTGCGACATCCGCGGCGAAACCGGCGTGCGCGGCGTGGTGGCCGACGCCCTGGCCGCGCATGGCGCCATCGACGGCCTGTTCAACTGCGCGGGCGGCCAGTTTCCCGCAGCGCTGGAAGACATCAGCTTCAATGGCTGGAATGCGGTGGTACAGAACAACTTGCACGGCACTTTCCTGGTGGCGCGCGAGGTCTATGTGCAGCACATGCGCCAGCACGGCGGAGCCATCGTCAACATGCTGGCCGACATCTGGGGCGGCATGCCCGGCATGGGGCATTCGGGCGCGGCGCGCGCGGGCGTCTGGAACCTGACCGAAACGGCCGCCTGTGAATGGGCCCATGCCGGCGTGCGGGTGAATGCGGTGGCGCCCGGCTGGATCGCGTCCAGCGGCATGGACAGCTACGACGAGGACTATCGCGCCGTGCTGCGCGAGCTGAAGACCAAGGTGCCGCTGCAGCGCTTCGGCACCGAGGCCGAACTGGCGGCGGCGGTGGTTTTCCTGCTGTCGCCGGCCGCCGCTTTCATCAACGGCAGCGTCATCCGGGTGGATGGCGGCGTGCCCAATGCGCGCCATTCGTGGACGCTGCCGCCCGCGCAACGAAGCCAGGCCTACGACGGCTTTCCTCAGTATTTGCCGCCGTCCTTGTTTTCGGAAGATTGAAGCCGATGCAGGGCGTCTTGCACTTCGCCGCGAAACCGCGCCAGCGCCAGCGCGTCGCGCTGCGGCGGCTGCAGGGCCTGCCACAGGAAGTCGACCAGCTGGTCGGCGGTGGCGGCCACGTCGACCTTGGCATTGCGCAGGATGGCGTCCCAGAGCACGTGTTCCATCGGCCCGTACACGGCCGACCGCAACAGCCGCAGCGGCATGTCCTGGCGGATGTGGCCGTCGGCCTGGCCCTGCGCCAGGATGCGCATCAGCGGCGCGGTGTAGCGCCGTTGCAGGCCGGCGTAGACCTCGCCGAAGTCGTCGTTGCGGGCGCGGCCTTCGGACAGGATGAAGGCGCACAGCCCGGTGCCTTCGGCCAGCAGATGGCGCAGATGGGCATGCACCAGGTAATGCAGCTGGGCCCGCGGGCCTTGCACGTGCGGCAGCCTGTCTTCGACCTTGGCGATGATCTCGTCGTACCAGTCGCTGATGACGCGCACGCACAATTCGCGCTTGCCGCCAAAATAGGTGAACACCGTGCCTTCGGACACGCCCAGCCGCTGCGCGATTTCGGTGGTGGTGGCGGCCTGGAAGCCGGCTTCGGAAAACACCTGCCGCGCCGCCCGCAGGATGTCCCGTATCCGTTGTTCGGACTTGGCGCTGGCCGGCAGGCGGCGCATCGGGACGGGAGCGGTTTTTTCCATGGGTGCGGTGGCGGGGCGAGGGGCCTTTGCAGTGGTCGACGGCCCCTATCATAACGACACGAACACAAGAATAACGACACGGAGACGAAATCATCATGCTGTCCAGAACCGACACCTACGCGCAATTGGCGGACACCTTCCAGTGGCGCATCCCCGCGGCCTACAACATCGGCGTGGACGCCTGCGACAAGTGGGCCGACGGCAGCGGCCGCCTGGCGCTCATCCATGAAAAGAACGACGGCACGCAGACGCGCTACAGCTTCGACCAGATCAAGGCGCGCTCGAACCAGCTGGCCCATGCGCTGCGGCGCCACGGCGTGCGCCGCGGCGACCGCGTGGCCGTGTACCTGCCGCAGGCGCCCGAGACCGCGGTGACGCACATCGGTGTGTACAAGCTGGGCGCCGTGGCGGTGCCGCTTTTCACGCTGTTCGGCGTGGACGCCATCCAGTACCGGCTGGCCGACAGCGGCGCCACGGCGCTGGTGACCGACACCGAAGGCTGCCGTCGCCTGGCCGAGATCCGCGCCAGCCTGCCGGACCTGAAGGTCGTCTATTGCATCGACGGTGCGGGCGAGGGCGGGGCGCTGGCGTTCCATGCCGCGCTGGACGCCGAATCGGACGCGTTCGACCCCGTGGACACCGCGGCCGACGACCCCGCCGTCATCATCTACACGTCGGGCACCACCGGTAAACCCAAGGGCGCGCTGCATGCGCACCGCGTGCTGCTGGGGCACCTGCCGGGCGTGGAGATGTCGCACGAATTCTTCCCGGAGCACGCCGCGCTGATGTGGACGCCGGCCGACTGGGCCTGGATCGGCGGTCTGCTGGACGTTCTGCTGCCGGCCTGGCACCACGGCGTGCCGGTGCTGGCGCGGCGCTTCGAGAAATTCGATGGTGCGGCGGCCTTCGACCTGATGGCGCGCCATGGGGTCACGCATACCTTCCTGCCGCCGACCGCGCTGAAGATGATGCGCGGCATGGCCCAGCCGCCCGCGCCCGGCGCGCTGGCGCTGCTCTCGGTGGCCAGCGGCGGCGAATCGCTGGGCGCCGAGCTGATCGACTGGGGCCGGCGCGTGCTGGGCGTGACCATCAACGAGTTCTACGGCCAGACCGAGTGCAACATGCTGGTGTCGTCGTGCTCGTCGCTGTTCGAGCCGTGCATCGGCGCCATCGGCCGCGCGGCACCCGGCCATCGGGTCGCCATCGTGGATGACCAGGGGGTCGAAATGGCCGATGGCCAAGAGGGCAATATCGGCGTATTGCGGCCCGACCCCGTGATGTTCCTGGGCTACTGGAACAACCCCCGGGCCACCGCCGAAAAGTTCGCCGGCGATTATCTCCTGACCGGCGACCAGGGCGTGCGCGATGTGGACGGCTTCATCCGCTTCGTCGGCCGCAACGACGACGTGATCACCAGTGCGGGCTACCGCATCGGCCCGGGGCCCATCGAAGACTGCCTGCTCGGCCACCCCGCGGTGCGCATGGCGGCGGTGGTGGGCGTGCCCGACGCCGAGCGCACCGAGGTCGTGATGGCCTATGTCGTGCTGCACGACGGCGTCAACGGTGACGACACGCTCGTCAAGGCCCTGCAAGCCCACGTGCGCACCCGCCTGGCGGCCCACGAATACCCGCGCCGGATCGGCTTTGTAACGACTTTGCCAACGACGGCCACGGGCAAGATCATCCGCAGGGCGCTGCGCGACGGGCGCTACGAGTAGACCGTCTCAACCCGTGACAATCTCGTCCGTCTGGTCGGGTTGACGGGCGACCCAGCGCTGCAAGTATGATGGCGCAAACATGTATACGGCCCCATGCAAACGGGGCCGTATCGCCATCAGCCCTAGTATGGAGATAACCCTAATGAATAAGCCCTTGGACGGGGGCCTGGCGGCCTTGAACGTACCCGCATACGTCAAGCACCGCGGCCTGATCGACTGGGTCGCCAGCGTGGTGGCGCTGGCCAAGCCGGACCGCGTCGAGTGGTGCGATGGTTCGCAGCAAGAATACGACCGCCTGTGCGAACTCATGGTCCAGTCCGGCACGATGCGCCGGCTCAATCCCGCCAAGCGCCCCAATTCATTCCTGGCCTGTTCCGACCCGTCCGACGTGGCGCGTGTCGAAGACCGCACCTTCATCTGTTCGGACCGCGCCGAAGACGCCGGCCCCACCAACAACTGGGCCGATCCCGCCGAAATGCGCGACACCCTCAATGGCCTGTTCGACGGCGCCATGCGCGGGCGCACGCTGTACGTGGTGCCGTTCTCGATGGGCCCGCTGGGCTCCGACATCGCCCACATCGGCGTCGAACTGTCCGACAGCCCCTACGTGGCCGTCAACATGCGCATCATGACTCGCATGGGCAAGCAGGTATACGACGTGCTGGGCGCCGACGGCGAATTCGTGCCGTGCGTGCACTCGGTCGGCAAGCCCCTGGCCGCCGGCGAGGCCGACGTGGCCTGGCCCTGCAACCCCACCAAGTACATCGTCCACTTCCCCAAGACCCGCGAAATCTGGAGCTTCGGCTCGGGCTACGGCGGCAATGCGCTGCTGGGCAAGAAATGCTTCGCGCTGCGCATCGCGTCCACCATGGGACGCGACCAGGGCTGGCTGGCCGAACACATGCTGATCCTTGGCGTCACCTCGCCCAAGGGCCGTAAATACCACGTGGCCGCCGCGTTTCCGTCGGCCTGCGGCAAGACCAACTTCGCCATGCTGATCCCGCCGCAAGGCATGGACGGCTGGAAGGTCACCACCATCGGCGACGACATCGCCTGGATCAAGCCCGGCGCCGACGGCCGCCTGCACGCCATCAACCCCGAGGCCGGCTATTTCGGCGTGGCCCCGGGCACCAGCGAGCAGACCAACTTCAACGCCATGGCCACGCTCAAGGCCAACGTCATCTTCACCAACGTCGCCCTGACCGACGATGGCGACGTCTGGTGGGAAGGCATGACCGACACCCCGCCCGCGCACCTGATCGACTGGCAAGGGCAGGACTGGACCCCGGCCATCGCCCGCGAAACCGGCCGCAAGGCCGCGCACCCCAACGCCCGCTTCACCGCGCCGGCCGCGCAGTGCCCGTCCATCGACCCCGAATGGGAAAACCCCCAGGGCGTGGTCATCGACGCCTTCATCTTCGGCGGCCGCCGCTCGACCACCGTGCCGCTGGTCACCGAAGCGCGCAACTGGGTCGAAGGCGTCTACATGGCCGCCACCATGGGCTCGGAAACCACCGCCGCCGCCGTCGGCCAGCAGGGCGTGGTGCGCCGCGATCCCTTCGCCATGCTGCCGTTCTGCGGCTACAACATGAGCGACTACTTCAACCACTGGCTCAAGCTGGGCAAGCAGCTCGAAGCCGCCGGCGCCACCTTGCCGCGCATCTACTGCGTCAACTGGTTCCGCAAGGGCCCCGACGGCAAGTTCGTCTGGCCCGGCTTCGGCGAAAACATGCGCGTGCTGCGCTGGATGCTCGGCCGCATCGACGGCCAGGCCGGCGGCGTCGACCAGGTCTTCGGCGTGTCCCCCAGCTACAAGGACATCGACTGGACCGGCCTGGAATTCAGCCCCGACAAGTTCGACCAGGTCATGTCCGTCGACGCCACCGCCTGGCGCGACGAACTGGCCCTGCACGACGAACTGTTCGGCCAGCTGGCCCAGGGCCTGCCCGACGACCTGCCGGCCACCAAGGTCAAGATCGAAGGCCGCCTGGCCGCCTGACGGCGGTCACGCGCCAGCAGTCAACGCCGCGCACGGCAACGTGTGCGGCGTTTTTTCGAGCGGACCCGGGTCAACGTCATGTCGCCTTCGTCCCGGCGCCATCGTCTGCCATGTCGTGCACGCCCTCCGAACTACGGCACAATCCCCTTATGAAACTCGACGCCGAAGACCTCGCCAAGATCACCTCGCTGACCCTGGCCCACTACGAAGAAAGCGCCCAGTCCTTCGAGGCCGGCACCCGCGACCACGACGTCAGCCAGAACATCGCCGCCTTGCTGCGCCACATCGAAGGCCAGGCGCCCCTGGACATCCTGGACCTGGGCTGCGGCCCCGGCCGCGACCTGAAAACCTTTGCCGCCCTTGGCCATCACCCCGTCGGCCTGGACGGCACCCCCAGCTTCGTCGACATGGCCCGCCACGCCAGCGGCTGCGACGTCTGGCACCAGGACTTCCTGCACCTGTCCCTGCCACCGGCCCGCTTCGACGGCATCTTCGCCAACGCCGTCCTGTTCCACATCCCCACCCAGGAACTCCCCCGCGTCCTCAAAGACCTGCACGCCACCCTCAAACCCCGAGGCATCCTCTTCAGCTCCAACCCCCGCGGCGGCAACCAGGAAGGCTGGAACCGCGGCCGCTACGGCGCCTACCACGACCTGGACACCTGGCGCACCCTGCTGCAAGCCGCCGGCTTTGAGGAACTGGAACACTACTACCGCCCCGAAGGCCTCCCCCGAGACCAACAACCCTGGCTAGCCAGCGTCTGGCGCCGCGTGGGCTAATACGCCGCCCCACATTCAACACCTCAAATGCCGATCGTGGCCGCCCGCGCGGCCGCGATTCGGCGACCCCGCAAATCCCATCCCCTGACCACAGGTCCAGCACCGCACCCCCCGGCACAACGTAGCCCCCGTCTCCGCAAGCCCCATCTCACCAACACAATCCAATAAATCACCTAAGAGTTTTAAAGAAGCACAAAAGTAGTACTACGAATACACACTCCATCGCACCCCTCACTCCCAGCCAAATCCGGATACCCACCGCACCCCCCGGACAATCCCTCCTAAAAACCTCAACTCCCCCCATTCCCCCGCACCCCCCGGATACCCAACGCCAGATCCGGATAACGCCCCTCGCCACAACCCAGCCACCATCCGCCTCGTCATCCCGCCCCACACGAGGTACCTCCATGAAAGGTCTGGCTCACAAAACCGCCATCGTCACCGGCGGCGCCACGCTCATCGGCGCCGGCGTCGTTGCCGCCTTGCGCGCCTACGGCGTACGCGTTGCCGTCTTCGACATCGACACTGCCGGCGGCCAACGCCTGGCCGCCACCGACCCCGACGGCATCCGCTACTGGCCCGTCGACATCACCGACGACGCCCAGCTTGCCCGCGGCGTTGCCGATGCCGCCGCCCATTTCGGCCGCATCGACTTCCTTGTCAACCTGGCGGCCACCTACCTCGACGACGGCGCCGCCTCCGGCCGCGCCGACTGGCTGCGCGCCCTGGACATCAACGTCGTCAGCGCCGTCATGGCCGCGCGCGCCGTCCACCCGCATCTCGTCGCCGCAGGCGGGGGCGCCATCGTCAACTTCACCAGCATCTCGTCGCGCGTCGCTCAGACCGGCCGCTGGCTCTATCCCGTCTCCAAGGCCGCCATGCTGCAAGTCACCCGCAGCCTCGCCATGGACTATGCCGCCGACCGCATCCGCGTGAACTCCGTGTCGCCCGGCTGGACCTGGTCTCGCGTCATGGACGAAATCACCGGCGGCGACCGCGCCAAGACCGATCGCGTGGCCGCCGACTACCACCTCCTGGGCCGCGTCGGCGACCCCGCCGAAGTCGCCGAGGTCGTGGCCTTTCTGCTGTCGGACCACGCCAGCGTCGTCACCGGCGCCGACTACGCCGCCGACGGCGGCTATTCCGCCATGGGCCCCGAACAGGCCCGCCCCGCCATCCCGCGCCTGGCCGAATAGGGCGCGTCCGACCCCCATCCCGCGCCGGGCCGATCCGGCGCACCCCATGCAACGGTCCGCCACCGCGGCGGTCCGCAGCCAAACAGGAGAACACCCCATGCGTCGAATCGCCATCGTCGGAGGAGGGCAGGCCGGTCTGCCCCTGGCCCTGGGCCTGCTGGACAAAGGTTACGAGGTCACCGTGGTCACCAATCGCGAACCGGACCACATCCGCCAGGGCAAGGTCATGTCCAGCCAATGCATGTTCGATGCCTCGCTTCAGGTCGAGCGTGACCTGGGCCTGAACCAATGGGAGGCCCAGTGCCCGCCCGTGCAAGGCATTGGCCTGGCCGTGCCGCACCCCGAACGCCCCGGCCACAAACTGATCGACTGGGCCGCGCGCCTGGACCGGCCGGCACAGGCGGTGGACCAGCGCATCAAGATGCCCGCCTGGATGGAATTGTTCGCGGCCCGCGGCGGCCGCCTGCTGATCCAGGACGGCGGCGTGGCCGAGCTGGAAATCCTGGCCGCCTCGCACGACCTGGTGCTGCTGGCCGCCGGCAAGGGCGACGTCGTCAAATTGTTCGAGCGCGATGTCGTCCGCTCGCGCTTTGACACGCCGCAGCGCGCCCTGGCGCTGACCTACGTGTTCGGCATGAAGCCGGCGCCGGCATTCTCGCGGGTGGCCTTCAACCTGATTCCCGGCGTGGGCGAATACTTCGTGTTCCCCGCGCTGACCACCGGCGGCCCCTGCGAAATCATGGTGTTCGAAGGCGTCCCCGGCGGCCCCATGGATTGCTGGCGCGACATCAAGACGCCGCAGGAACACCTGCTGCAAAGCCTGAACATCCTGCACACCTTCCTGCCCTGGGAGGCCGAACGCTGCGGGTCGGTGGAACTGACCGACGCCAACGGCATCCTGGCCGGCAGCTTCGCGCCCACGGTGCGCAAGCCGGTGATGACGCTGCCGTCGGGCCGGCTGGTGTTCGGGCTGGGCGATGCCGTGGTCACCAACGACCCGATCACGGGCCAGGGCTCGAACAACGCCACCAAGGCCTGCGCCGTCTACCTGGACGCCATCCTGGCGCACGGCGATGGCGAATTCACGGCGCAGTGGATGCAGCAGACCTTCGAGCGCTTCTGGGACTACGCCAGCGCGGTGGTCGACTGGACCAACTCGATGCTGCTGCCCCCGCCGCCGCATCTGTTGCAGCTGCTGCAGGCCGCCGGGGACGCGCCCGACCTGGCCCACGCCGTGGCCAATGGCTTCAACCATCCGCCCAGCTTCTTTCCGTGGTGGAGCGATCCGGTGGCGTGCGAGGCCTTCATTGCCGCCAAGTCATCGCGGGCGGCGGCGTGATGGCGGCCCTGGACTGGGGCAGCACCGACCTGCACCCCAAGGTCCTGCGCGGCGTGCTGGGCAGCTACCCGACCGGCGTGGCCATCGTGGCCACGCGCTGTCCGGACGGCCGCAAGGTCGGGCTGACCATCAATTCGTTCGCGTCCCTGTCGCTGGATCCGCCGCTGGTGCTGTGGAGCCTGGTGAACCGCTCGCCCAACCTGGCGGCGTTTCGTGATTGCCGCCACTTCACCATCAGCGTGCTGGCCTGCGGCCAGGAAGCGCTGGCGCGGCGCTTTGCCGACCCGGCGGTGCCCGACAAGTTCGACGGCACCGCGCTGCACGAAGTGCCCGAGGGCGTGCCCGCCATCGTCGGCGCGGTGGCCACGCTGGTCTGCGCCAACGACCAGCAGAGCCCGGCGGGCGACCACCTGCTGCTGTTCGGCCGGGTGCTGCGCGTGGCCAGCGTGGCCGCCACGCCGCTGGTGTTCCACGCGGGCCGGTTCACCGAATTGCTGCAACCGAATTGACGCGCGCCGCCACGTCCACGAACCGACCCCGACGCAATCGAACGGATCCCCCCATGACCCAACCTTCAACGGCCGACCCCCAGATCATCGTGGTGGGTAGCGGCATGAATTCGCTGGTATGCGCCGCCTTGCTGGCGCAGCGCGGCAAATCGGTGCTGGTGCTGGAACGCAACGACCGCCTGGGTGGCTGCATCCGTACCGAGGAACTGTTTCCCGGCTATCGCCACGACGTGTTGTCCAGCTGGTATCCGCTGTTCGTCGGCAGCCCGGCGTATGCGGCGCTCAAGCCCGCCTTGCAGGCTGCCGGACTGGCATTCGCCCAGTGCGGCTACACCACCGGTCTGGTGCGGCCGGACGGCAGCGGCGTGGCCCTGAAGCAGGACATCGAAGATAGCGTGCGCCGGCTGGACGCCTGGGCGCCCGGCGACGGCCAGGCCTTTGGCGCCATGGCGCAGCGCCTGTTCGGCGACGACGCGGCGCTGACCTTCGGCCTGCTGGGCCAGAACCCCTACGGCGCCGGCATGCTCAAGCAGCTGTTCAAGGAATGGCGCCGGCGCGGCCTGGACGGGCTGCTGGGCTTTGCCGCCGATGCCCTGGAGAGCTTTCGCCGCTGGTCCGAGCGCGAACTGCAATCCGATGGCGCGCGCGCCCTGATCGCGCCCTGGGTGCTGCACACCGGCCTGGGTCCGGACGATGCCTGTTCGGCGCTGATCGGCAAGCTGACCTTTGCCGCGGTGGTGGCCGGCGGCATGCCGGTGGTCAAAGGCGGCAGCCAAGGCGTGGTGGACGCGCTGGCCAAGGTGATCGAACAGCACGGCGGCCGGCTGTTGACCCACACCACGGTCGAACGCGTGCTGACCCAGGGTGCAGGCCGCCGTCGCCGCGCGGTGGGCGTGCGGGCAGGGGGGCGCGAGTTCCGCGCGACCGAGGCGGTGGTCTGCAACGTGGCGCCCGGCCAGCTCTACGGCACGCTGCTGCCGGATGCGCCCGAACCCGTGCGCCAGCGCGCCGCCGGCTATCGCCACGGCCGCGGCGGCATGCAGATCCATTTCGCGTTGAACGCGCCGCCCGATTGGCGGACGCCGGAACTGCGCCACGTACCGCTGGTGCACCTGACCGACAGCATGGAACAGGTCTGCGCGTCGGTCACCGAGGCCAACAACGGCCTGTTGCCCGCACGGCCCACGCTGGCCATCGGCCAGCCCACGGCGGTGGACCCGTCGCGCGCGCCGGACGGCGGCTGGATCCTGTGGGTGCAGATGCAGGAACTGCCGGTACGCATCAAGGGCGATGCCGCCGGCCTGATCGCGCCGCCCGCCGATGGCCGCTGGACCGAGGCGCTGCGCGAAGCCATGGCCGATCGTGTACAGGCGCGCCTGGAATCGGTCATGCCGGGGCTGGCCTCGCGCATCGTCGGGCGCCGCAGCTACAGCCCGGCCGACCTGGAAGCGCTCAATTGCAACCTGGTGGGCGGCGATCCGTACGCGGGCGTCTGTTCGCCCGACCAGTTCTTCTGGCTGCGGCCCTTTGCCGGCGGCCATGGCGCGCGCGGCCACCGCACGCCGCTGCGCAATCTTTTCCACATCGGCGCCGCCACCCATCCGGGTCCCGGACTGGGCGGCGGTTCCGGCTATCTCGTCGCGCAACATCTCGCGCCCCGCGGGGGCAGGAGCGGAACATGAAGAGACACCTGAAACGCCGGCTGGCCTGCGCCGCGGCATTGGCGCTGGCCGGCAACGCGGCGCACGCCACGGAAGGCGGCGGCTTGGGCATCTATCCGGACGGCCTGGAGAACTTCATGTCGGGCGCGCTGCCGCCGCCCGGCGTGCACATGCTGATCTACGGCGGCGGCGCCCGCTACGACAAGCTGCGCGGCAACGATGGCGAGCGCCTGCCGGTGCCGGACTTCAAGGTCGACGTCAACGTGCTGGCCCCGCGCCTGATCTGGGTGACGCCGCAGCAGGTACTGGGCGGCCAGCTGGCCTTTCATGCGATTGCGCCGCTGCTGGACGTGACCTTCAAGGCGGGCGGCCAGCGCCATCGCAGCACGGGCCTGGGCGACATGACGCTGGGCGTGGCGCTGGGTTATCACCTGTCCGAATCGCTGCACTACGTGGTCGGGCTGGACATGTACGCGCCCACCGGCGAATACAGCCGCAACGATCCGTCCAGCCTGGGCAAGAACTACTGGACCGCGCAGCCCGTGTTCGCGCTCAGCCGCATCAGTCCGGATGGCTTCAATGCCGACCTGAAAGTGATGTACGACTTCAACTTCCGCAATTCCGCCACCGACACGCGTTCGGGCCAGGCCATCCACGCCGACTACGCGGTGGGCTGGGGCGTGGGCAAGGGGTGGGTGCTGGGCGTGGGCGGCCATGCCTTCCAGCAGGTCACCGACGACAACGGCCCCAACAGCGCCGCCGGCCGCGCCCGCGCCTTTGGCGTCGGCCCGTCGGTGCGCTACATGAACGACCGGGGCTGGCTGTTCACCGCCAAGTGGCAGCAGGAATTCCAGGTCAAGAACCGGCCGGAAGGCCAGCAGCTCTACGTCAAGCTGGCCATTCCGTTCTAGGACAGTGTGCGGCGGGTCTGCCCGGCAGCGGGCTCGCCGCGGGGAAGGGGGCGGTGGCAGGGGGGCAACCCGCCTGCCGCCACGAATGGGCTAGACTCAAGGCCTTTCTTCGTTTCAAGTGGCCATCCATGATTGTGAAAGCCCTGCGTGTCGGTGTGGGTCAACTGATTGTCCTGGGCGACGCGCTGACCCGCCCGCGCCCGCAACAGCGGTCGGCGCAAGGCCAGGCCGCCGTCAATCGCGAGGCGGCCGCGCTGTCGCTCTACCAATTCCATGCCTGCCCGTTCTGCGTCAAGACGCGGCGCGCCTTCCACCGCTTGAACGTGCCCGTTGCGCTGCGCGATGCCAAGGGCGATCCCCAGGCGCGCGCCGAATTGCAGGCTGGCGGCGGCAAGGTCAAGGTGCCTTGCCTGCGCATCGATGACGCGGACGGCACGCGCTGGATGTACGAGTCCAACGACATCATTGCCTACCTTGAACAACGCTATGCCAACGTGGCCTGACAGGGCAGCCGCCATGCCACGCGCCACCCGCCGCCTGGCCCTGGCCGTGTGCATGGCCCTGGCGCTGGCCGGTTGCGAGCCGTCGCTGCCGCCGCCGCCCGCCGGCTCCAAGTACACCGCCGAGACCCTGGCCACCCAGCAAACGCCGCCCCGGCTCCAGTTCAAGGGCACGTTGGCGGGCAAGCCCATCCACCTGCTCGTGCATGAATGCAAGGTCTACAAGGTGGATCCGGCAGAGGGCGATAACGTCGCCTGGACGCTGGTGCTGGAAGGCGATTTCTATCCGCTGCCCACCAGCTGCATCCGTCAGGAACTGACGGCGACCAAGGGCGGCGTGACGGTCTTTCTTGGCCGCCAGGCGTTCGGCGCCGGCGGCTGCTGCACCGGCACGCCGGAATACCGTTCGACCGACGGGTTGACCTGGAAGCCGCGCTAGGCGCGAGCCGGTGGGCCGGGCGCAATGCGATGCCATGTCCGCCCTGGCCTCGGCACCCGGTGGGCGCCAGCGCGTTGCCGCGTCAGCCGTGGCGCCGCAGGCTCTGGCTGGGGCTTTCGCCGTAGCGCGCCTTGTAGCTGGTGCTGAAACGGCCCAGGTGCGCGAAGCCCCAGCGTAGCGCCACGCCGGCGATGTTCTGGCATTCACCCGAGACCAGTTCGGCGCGCGCCCGTTCCATGCGCAGGTCGCGCAGATAATGCATCGGGCTGACGCCCAGGAATTCCTTGAAGCCCGCGTACAGGCTGCGCACGCTGACCCCCGCGATGCGCGCCAGCTGCTCGGCGCTGACCGGTTCGTGCGCATGCGCCTGCAGGTAGTCCTGCACGCAGCGCACGTGGCGCGGCAGCACCGCGGCGCGGCGGCTGGCCGGGGTGTTGCTGTAGTTGTGGGGCAGGGCGGACAGCAGCGTCGCGGCCACCAATTGTTCCATCTGGTGCACGATCAGCTTGTGCTCGGCCAACTGGGCGTGCTGCGCCGAGCAGTCCAGCAGATAGGCCATCAGGCAGCGCCACGCCGGACACTCGCGCCAGCGAAAGCCCAGCTGGAAGCGCAGCGGCCGGTCCAGCGCGACGCCCAGGTGACCCACCAGTGTGCGTTCCAGCAGCGAACGGCCGATGCGCAGCATGAACTGGTCGTTGTCGTCGGCCCAGCGCATCGCCAGGTCGTCGTCGGGGCTGACCACCGAGGCGACCTCGGGCGTCGAATCCACCCGCTGCGGGCCGCTTTCGATGGTGGCCGTGCCCGACAGCGGCATCTGCACCAGGAAGAAGTCTTCGAGCGGCCCCGGCCGGATCTCGACGTCCGCGCCATAGCGCAGCCGGTTCAGCGACACCTCGCCCAGCGGCTGGTGATGCATGCGGGCATCGAGCCGTTGCCGCGGCCCCACCACGCCCAGCAGGTGCGGCCGCATCACCCGGCCCACCATCGACCGCGCTTCGTCCAGATCGCCCGACGCGAACAACTGCTGCGCCGGCATTGCCAGCACGGCGTCGATGCGCCAGGGCGCCGGGCGGGAATCCGCCGTGGACGGACAGGCCTTGTCAGGACGGATCGCGTTGCGCTCGGCGGGGCTGCGAAAAGTCGGGCTTTGTTGCGCCGGCCCATGCTCGGCCGATCGCGGCTCGACCGACGGCCATGACGTGCCGGCATCGGACTGCATCGTGTTCAGCATGGCCGGGATTTCCTTGCTCGTGTCCAGGTGTCCGGCCTGTCGCGGCCGGGGTCCCAGGCCCGGCGCGCCGCTTGCGGCGTGGGCCTTTTGATGGCCCCCATAGTAAAGCGCCGTCGGCCCCGCTGACCTGCTGGAAAACCCGTCCCGGAGGCGGAAAAACTATCCGTTTTTCGCAACGCCTATCCGCGGACTGCGCAAAACCGGTGGGGGCGAGACTTGCGCCAGGCCGGATGCGGCGACGGCGTCGTGCGTTGCGGCGCAGCAATGTCGGAGGGCAGGGTTGAAGGTAGCGGTGATTGCAGGCTTCGAGGCCTGTCTCAGAGAACGGCCTGCAATCCCTTGCTGGCGATGACATTGAGCAGCTTGAGCGCCGGCCCTGTGGGCTGGGTTTCGCCTTGCTCCCATTTGCGCACGGTCGAGGCCGTGGTGTGCAGATAACGCGCGAATACCGCCTGGCTGAAATTCAAGGCTTCGCGCAGGCCCTTGATATCCGCTGCGCCGAAATTGCGTACCGGAGGTGGCGGGCAGAGCGCATCGAACTCGCGCAAGGTGACCTTGCTGACCGCGCCTGCCTCATGCAGCGCCGCCAGGTCGCCACGCAGCGACTTGATTATCTTGGACACAATGTACCTCCAGTAGCACGCCAGATCTCATCGCTGTCGCGAGCGCTTGCGTGGTCAGCTCAAGAAAGACCTTCCCTGCGAACTGCAAGGCCCTTTGTTCATCTGGCGTGATGTTCGCTTGGTCGTTTTTGGAGAACCCGTGCAGGAATACATAGCGATTGCCGATGCGGGCCGACAGCAATGTTCGGTAGCCGCCACGTTTTCCGGACCCCGGGCGAGCCACGCGCATCTTGTGCAGCAAGCCGCCCAGGCTGGCATCAACCCGCCCACTTTCCATTTCGTCGACCGCCATGCAAAGCGCCGCGTCGGGCAATCGTTCGCCAGCCTGTCATCGGGCAAAGTGCTTTCGCTTGAGAACTCGCTTCATCGTGGATTTTTCAACTATACCCGATACGGGTATGAAGTTGCCTGAGTGTTTGTCCGATTTTCGAAGGAGGGACGGCGACGGCTGAAGCAACCGGGGTAGGCTCCTGCACATCCATTGCGCCACCATATCGCGGAGCGAACTCCGCCGTCTCGCGGACTGCGACGTTTGTGTCATCAAGAAAAAGCGCGGCCACCTTCGCAATGAAGGGCCGCGCTGTCTTGCGTTGCCGCGAGAATCGGCTGGCGGTTAGGGGCGCCGATTCGGCCCCCGCCCGCCGGGTCACGTGCCTTAGTGCATCTGCCCGTACTTGCCGGCGTTGAAGTCCTGGATCGCTTCGACGATTTCGGCCTGCGAATTCATCACGAAGGGCCCGTAACCCACCACCGGCTCGTCTATCGGTTCGCCGCTCAGCACGAGGAACACGGCATCGTTGTTGGCTTCGACCGTGATAGATTCACCGTCGCGGCCGAACAGTGTCAGTTGGGCATCGCGCGCCACCGACTCGCCGTTCACCAGCACCGTGCCGCGCAGCATCACCAGCATGCTGTTGCGGCCCGCGGGAATCGCGAACGTCGCCGACTTGCCAGCGGCCAGACGCACGTCCCAGACGTCGATCGGCGTGAAGGTGCGCGCAGGCCCCATCTGGCCCGCGAAGCTGCCGGCGATGACGCGCAGCGACCCCGCGTCGTCCGGCAGCGACACCACCGGAATGTCCGCGTTCAGCAGGCTTTGATAGCCGGCCGGCGCCTTCTTGTCCTTGGCCGGCAGGTTCACCCACAGTTGCACCATTTCCAGCTCGCCGCCCTGGCGCGTGAAGGCGGGCGAATGGAATTCCTCGTGCAGGATGCCCGATGCCGCCGTCATCCATTGCACGTCACCCGGCCCGATCACGCCACCATTGCCGGTCGAATCGCGATGCTCGACTTCGCCGCTGTACACGATCGTCACCGTCTCGAACCCGCGGTGCGGATGCTGGCCCACCCCGCGCGGCTGCGTGGCCGGCGCGAATTGCGCCGGACCCGCATAGTCCAGCAGCAGGAAGGGGCTGACATCCTTGCCCTTGTCCCCATAGGAAAACATCGAACGCACCGGAAAGCCGTCGCCCACCCAGTGGGGACGCGGGCTGGCATGCACACCCAGAATCTTCTTCATGATCGTCATTCCTGTTGCGCGGCCCCTGCGGGGCCGTTCGTCATACCTGTCAAGATAAGGGCGATACGCTCGTTCCGGTAGCCCCTGAGGTTGATAAGCACCGTTCCATGAATAGAACGCTGGCCGCGCCGCTGCGGCCGTCCGCCGCCTCACGTATCCTTGCGCCATGTCTTCATCCGCCGACCCTTCCCGGGCCTTGCCTAGCGGCCAAGTCCAAGGCTTTGCCCCCGTTGCCGCCGCCGACGCCCGTATCCTGATCCTGGGCTCGATGCCGGGCGTGGCCTCGCTCAGGCAGGCGCGCTACTACGCCCACCCGCGCAACGCCTTCTGGCCCATCGCCGGGCAGGTGCTGGGCTTTGACCCCGCCCAGGACTACCCTGAACGCCTGGCCGCCCTGCAACGGGCGCGCGTCGCTCTCTGGGACGTGCTGCAAGCCTGTGAACGCCCCGGCAGCCTGGACGCGGCCATCCGGCCCGACACCCTGGTCGCCAACGACTTTGCCGACTTCCTGCACAGGCATCCCGACCTGGTGCGGGTCTGCTTCAACGGGGGCAAGGCGGCGGCGCTGTACCGTCGCCACGTCCTGCCGGGCCTTGATCCCGCGCGGGCCCTGCAATACCTCGATCTGCCCTCCACCAGCCCCGCCCACGCTGCCGCCCGGTTCGACGAAAAGCTTGCCGTCTGGCGCGCAGCCCTGACCCTGCCGGCGTGATTCGCAGGGGCGATCGGCGTCACGAGATTGTCGCGCCAGCCTTGCAGAAGCGCCAAGCGCCGCGGGAAGGCGGCGCTTGGTGCAGACAGGGCAGAGGGGGGTTACTGCGTGGCGTAGCGCGGTGAACGCGGGCCGTACAGAATGCCGCCGGGGGTGCCCGCGCTGAGCAGCGAGTTGTTGGTCATGCCCGCCACGCCGTAGCTGCGGTCGGACAAGGTGTTGACGACCTGGTCGACCACCGCTTGCACCAGCATGCCGATCAGGCCGCCACCGCTGTTGTTGCTGCCCTGGGACAGCGTGCGGGTGCCATCCCACAGCTTGGCGCCGTTGCGCAGGTCCACCAGTGCGGCGTCGATCGAGACCGTCACGTTGCTGGACACGACCTGGTAGCTGGCACCGTACTGTTTGACGGTCAGGTAGAGCGCGGCGTCCGCGCCGAAGATTTCCCGCAGCCGCGTCGCGGGCAACTCATGGATGTCTTCCGCCGTGGTCAGGCCGTTCTGGCGGAAGGTTTCTTCCATGACGCCCACCGGCACGACGTAGTAGCCGGATTCGGCCAACGGCCGGGTGGCCTGCGACAACACGGCCGCCGCGGCGGCCGCGTCCACCGACGTGTTCAGCGGCGGCAGCACCAGGATGGATACGGGCTTGCTTTCACGGAACGCGGTGTAGTCCACGTTGCGCTGCGGTCCGGCGCAGCCGGCGAGCAGCGCGATGCCTGCGAGGAGGGCGATGCGCAAGAATTTCGTCATGATCAACCTCCGGATTTGCGCGTCTTCGGCGCGATGGGTTCGACGGCGTCCGCGCCGTCACTGGCGGCCGACTTGTTTGCCTGGGCCGCGTCGACGGGCTTCTTGGCGTTGCGCAGCAGGAAGTCCATGAACGGGGTGGCTTCGGGAAAGGCGGTCTTCTCGCCTTCGAACTGCTCGATACCCTTGCCTTCGTCGCCCATCTTCAGGTACAGCATGCCCAGATGCGCGCGGAAGCCGGGCGGCAGCGTGGCGTTGGTGGCGCGGGCCTTTTCGACGTTCTTTTCCAACGCCTGTGCCTGCACGGTGTAGTCGGCCCCGTCTTCCTTCAGGTAGGCATAGACCGTGGGCTGGTAGGCGTCCCAGCTGTACATCGGCTTGGCGGGCTGTGCGCAGGCGCCCAGCAGGCCGGTCAGGGTGGCGATCGCCAGCGTGCGCAAGGCGTGCGTGGTCCGGCGCGGTTGCGCCATGGTGGTTTGCATGCGGTTCCCCTTAGTTGCCGGCCGGCGCCCAGGCGCCTTGCTCGATGCCTTCGACCAGGCGGTCCACGGCTTCGCGGATGGCCAGGTCCAGGACCTTGCCGTTCAGCGTGGAGTCATAGCCCGCCGTGCCGCCGAAGCCGACCACTTCGCGGTTGGACAGGCTGTACTCGCCTGCGCCCGAGGTGGAATAGACGACTTCGGAGGTGGTGACGTCCACCACGTTGAGATCGACCTTGGCATAGGCGACCTGTTCCTTGCCGCGTCCCAGGATGCCGAACAGCTGTTGGTCTCCGGTGACCTTGCGGCCGAAGGCGGTGACGTCGCCGGTGATGACGTAGCGTGCGCCCTTGATGCGGTTGGCCTGCTTGTTGAACGACGCTTCCTGGGCGATTTCGGACAGGTTGTCGCGGTCCATGACCTGGAAGCGGCCCGTGCGTTGCAGGTGGCTGACCAGGACGGTCTTGGCCTGGCCGCCCAGGCGGTCCACGCCGTCGGAGAACACGCCGCGCAGGTAGTTGGTGCGGTTGTCGAACTTGCCCACGGAAATCGGGCTGCGCGGACCCTGGTATGCCTTGGTCGCGGCCGCGGTGGTGGGTACCGCGAGGGATTGGGAGCGCTCCGTCGCGCATCCCGCCATGACGACCGACAACAACGTCAGTGCCCCTATTTTCACCATCTTATTCAACATCGGTTCTCCAGTTGATGCTTCCCCGTTCGGGGTTTTTTTGCGACCAAGAAACGCCGCGAAAATCTGCTTTCACTGACAGAGTGAGCCTGTGCAAAGAATGACGCATTCTGAATTACTTGTACTAATTTGTCATAATTGTACCAATCCTTGATTGCGGATTGCCGGGGATGGGGCAAGGGGAGGAATGCGCGGCAAGGGGCACTCTAGCCGGCGCCCCTGGGGGGCGAGAATTGGAACATTCCGAAAAATAGCGCCGTCCCCTTTTTTTTGACCCATATCAAGGCTCTATATAACCAAAAGCGATAAGTTCATGCCTGTAACGATATTTAGCGGAGCCAGCCATGAACACGCACCCCCCACCCGACCCCCTTCCAGGCAAACGCGGATTCCTTAAAAGCCTGCTGGGCCTGACCGCCACCGCCACGTTCATTCCCATCCACGCCGAAGCCACCGGCATCAATCAGCAGCCCCCCCGCCGTCCCGGCCACCCCGGCAAGCGCTACGGCATGCTCGTCGACTTGCGCAAATGCATCGGCTGCCAGTCCTGTACCGTCAGCTGTTCGCTTGAAAACCTGCCCCCGCTGGGCCAGTTCCGCACCACCGTCCTGCAGTACGAAGTCAAACCCGACAATGGCAGCCCCTGCGCCATGGTCATGCTGCCGCGCCTGTGCAACCACTGCGACAACCCGCCTTGCGTGCCCGTCTGCCCGGTCCAGGCGACCTTCCAGCGGGAAGACGGCATCGTCCTCGTCGACAACGAGCGCTGCGTCGGCTGCGGCTATTGCGTGCAGGCCTGTCCCTACGACGCCCGCTTCATCAACCACGACACCCAGACGGCCGACAAGTGCACCTTCTGCGAACACCGCCTGGAAGCCGGCCTGTTGCCCGCCTGCGTGGAAAGCTGCGTCGGCGGCGCCCGCATCATCGGTGACCTGAACGATCCGAACAGCGCCATCTCGACCCTGATGGCCGAACATCGCGCCGAGCTCAAGGTGCTCAAGCCCGACATGAAGACCGATCCGCACGTCTATTACCTGGGCCTGCCCGACGCGTTCGTGCACCAGATCGACGGCCTGGCCGGCGTACGCCTGGCCGGTGGCCACTGAGCAGGGGACCGCCATGCAGATCACCGAATTGCTCACTCCTGTCTACGACGCCGCCTGGCTGCCGTGGGCCGTGCAGTACTTCTTCCTCATCGGCATCAGCGCCGCCACCGCGCTCGTTGCCGCGTGGGCCGCCTTCGGCGGCCAGGGCTCGGCCGCGCGCCGGTTGCTGCCCGCAGCCGTCACCGTGCTGCTGGTCACCGCCATCGCCGCGCCCGTGTCGCTGCTGGCCGACCTGCACCAGCCCGGCCGTTTCTGGCACTTCTATACCCGGCTCACGCCGTGGTCGTGGATGTGGCTGGGCGCGCTGCTTCTGCCTGTCTTCACCGGCCTGGCCGTGCTGTTCTGCGCCGCCTGGTGGTGGGGGCGCATCGCCTGGGTGCGCCTGGTGGCGGTGGCGCTGGCCGTGTCGGCCGTGTCCATCCTGGTCTACACCGGCGCGGAAGTCATGGTGCTGCGCTCGCGGCCGTTGTGGCACACGCCGTTCCTGCCCTTGAATTTCGCGCTGACCGCCTGGCTGGGATCGCTGGGCGCCATGTTCCTGGTGGCGCGCTGGCTGCCTGGCGGCCTGCGGGCCTTGCCCGTCGAACTGATGCGGCGCCTCAGCGTGGCGGCCATCGTATCGATGACCCTCGGCGCGGGCGCCTGGGCCCTGCTGGGCCTGATGGGACTGGACCCGTCGTTTGATGCCGCGTTGCGCCTGTTTGCCGAGTTTCCGGTGTGGCGCGCCAGCCTGGCCGGCGCCATCGTCACCGCGTTCTGCATGATCGCGCTGCTGCAGCGCGCCCCCCGCACGCTGGCCGCACCGCTGCCGTCGGCCGCGCTGGCGCTGACCCTGCTGGCCGCCGCCTGGATCTTCCGCTGGGTGGTCTTCATGAGCGTGCAGGGCGTACCCAAGTACGGCGCCGGACTGTACCTGTACGACATGCCCTGGGGCAGCGACGGCCTGCTCGGCATGGTCGGCGTGCTGGGACTGTGCGCCGCGTTGGTCGCCGCCGTGACCTGCGCGCTGGAACTGTACCCCGCGCGCGTCCGCAGCCTCGCGGCCTGAGACCACGCGCCGGTCGCGGGCCAGCGCTGCCCGCCGGCCCGCCCCACGAGACATCGACATCGAGATACGCCATGGACAAGCAACACCCCGAAACCCCGCCCGCGAGCCCCGCGGATGAACCCGATCGCCCCGACAACGCCGCCCGCCGCAAGCTGATCGCGCGCGGCAGCGTGGTGGCCGGCGGCATGGCCGCGTTTGCGGTCGGCTACGGCGATACCGTGGCCAAGGCCGTCAAAGGCCTGGCCCAAGGCACGGCCGGCGTGCCCACCGCCGACGCCGTGCGCGGCAATTCGCTGCCGCCGGAATTCCGCATCGACCCCTTGTCGGGCCTGCTGACCACGCAACCGGGCCAGACCGTCAGCCCGTCCAGCTGCCTGGGCTGCTGGACCCAGTGCGGCGTGCGGCTGCGGGTGGATACCGCGACCAACCGCATCCTGCGCGTGGCGGGCAACCCGTACCATCCGCTGGCCACCACCCGGCCCGCGGCCATGGACATTCCCGTGCGCGAGGTCTATGCGCAACTGGGCGGCGACCACGGTCTGGAAGGCCGTGCCACGTCATGCGCACGCGGCTCGGCCATGCTGGAACAGATGCACAGCCCGTACCGCGTGCTGCAGCCGCTCAAGCGCGTCGGCGGCCGGGGCGAAGGCAAGTGGCAGCGCATTTCGTTCGAACAGCTGGTACAGGAAGTGTGCGAGGGCGGCGACCTGTTCGGCGAAGGCCATGTGGACGGCCTGCGCGCGATCTTCGACCGCGACACCCTGCTGGACCCGGCCAACCCGGAGTACGGGGCCAAGGTGAATCAGTTCCTGTTCACCGACGCGTCCAACGAAGGCCGCACGCCGCTGATCCAGCGCTTTGCCGGGCAGTCGTTCGGCACCGTCAACTTCAGCAACCACGGTTCTTACTGCGGCCAGAGCTTCCGGGTCGGGGCGGGCGCCGCCTTGGGCGACCTGAAAGGCATGCCGCATGGCAAGCCCGATTGGGACCGGGCGCGGTTTGGCCTGTTCATCGGCGCCGCGCCCGCGCAGGCGGGCAACCCGTTCCAGCGCCAGGCCCGGCAGTTGGCCGAGGCCCGCACGCGGCCCGACGAAGACGGCTTTACCTACGTGGTGGTGGCGCCCGTGTTGCCGGCCTCGTCCAGCCTGTCGGCCGGGTCGGGCAACGAATGGGTGCCGGTCAACCCCGCCAGCGACCTGGCCCTGGCCATGGGCCTGATCCGCTGGATCCTGGACCACGAGCGCTTTGACGCGCGTGCCTTGTCGCAGCCGGGGCCCGCCGCCATGAAAGCGGCCGGCGAGGCCGCCTGGACCAACGCCACCCATCTGGTGGTGACTGAACCCGGGCACCCGCGCCAAGGCAGCTTCCTGCGCGGCGCCGACCTGGGCTGGCCGCGGCCAGCCGATGCCGGCGATAAGTGGGAAGACGTGTACGTGGTGCGCCTGGAAGACGGCACGCTGGCGCCGCATACCGTGGCCACGCCGGCTGCCTTGTTCGTCGACGAGGCGCTGGCTGCGCCCGGCCTGGCCGGCGCGCCCACGGACCTGCGGGTGTGCACGTCGCTGGCTTTGCTGCGAGCGCAAGCGCGCCGCAAGACCTTGGACGAATACGCCGCCCTGTGCGGCGTGCCGGCCGCCACGATCGCCCGGCTGGCCGAACGGTTCACCAGCTACGGCAAGCGCGCGGTGGCCGACGCGCACGGCGGCACGATGAGTGGGGCGGGCTTCTACACCGCCTATGCCATCGCCATGCTCAACACGCTGGTCGGCAACCTGAACGCGGAAGGCGGGCTGGTGCTGGACGCCGGTCCGTTCCCGCCTTATGGCGCCGGGCCGCGCTACAACATCGCCGGCTTTGCCAACCGGGCCACGCCCAAGGGCGTGAGCCTGTCGCGCAACCGCTTCCCGTACGAAAAATCCAGCGAGTTCAAGCGCAAGCAGGCCGCGGGGCAGCCGGCCTATCCGGCCGCGGCGCCCTGGTATCCGGCGACCGGCGGTCTCAGTTCGGAAATGCTGGCGTCGGCGCTTGCCGGTTATCCGTACCACGCCAAGGTCTGGTTCAACCACATGAGCAACCCAGTCTATGGCATAGCCGGGTTGAAGAATGTGCTGCTGGACAAACTGAAGGACCCCGCGGCCTTGCCGCTGTCGGTGTCGATCAACCCCTTCATCAACGAAACCAGCGCGCTGGCCGACTACATCGTGCCCGACACCGTTACCTACGAAAGCTGGGGCGTGTCGGCGCCATGGGCCGACGTGGTGGCCAAGGCGTCGACGGTGCGCTGGCCGGCCGTGGCGCCGAGGGTGGCGCGCACCGCAGAGGGCGCGCCGGTGTGCCTGGAATCGTTCCTGATCGCCTGCGCCAAGCGGCTGGGCATGCCGGGCTTCGGCGCCGATGCCATCGCCGATGCGGACGGCAAGCGCTATCCGCTGGACACGGCCGAAGACTTCTTCCTGCGCGGCATGGCCAACATCGCCTTTGCCGCGGGCCGCCCGGTGCCCGAAGCCAGCGACGACGACCTGGCCCTGACCGGCGTGGCGCGCTATGGCGACCTGCTGCAGCAGAAGCTCAAGCCGGAAGAATGGCGCCGGGTCGCCATGGTGATGAGCCGCGGCGGGCGCTTTGACCGCATGCAGGACGCCTGGACCGGCGCCGAAGGCGCGCGCCAGACGCGGCAGGCCTGGGCCAGGCCGCTGCAGGTCTGGAGCGAAGAGCTGGCGGGCTTTCGCCACGCGATGACGGGCGAGCGCTACAGCGGCTGTCCGACGTGGTATCCGCCGCGGCTGGCGGACGGCCGGGACATGCGCGAGCAGTATCCGCAGGCCGAATGGCCGTTCCTGCTCAGCTCGTTCAAGTCCAACCTGATGAGCTCGATGTCGATCGGCGTGGACCGGCTGCGCCAGGTGCATCCGCACAACCCGGTGGCGATCAACCGGCAGGATGGCGAACGCCTGGGCCTGCGCAACGGCGACCCCGTGCGCATCGTCACGCCCGGCGGGGCGGTGACCGGCCTGGCCTTGCTGCGCGATGGCATCCAGCCGGGCGCCGTGGGCATCGAGCACGGCTATGGCCATACCGAGCTGGGCGCCCGCGCGCACGTCGTGGATGGCCAGCCCATGCCGCACGATCCGGCGCTGGCGGCGGGTGTGAACCTGAACGACCTGGGCTTTGGCGACGCCACGCGCGGGGCGCACGCCAACGTGTGGATCGATTGGGTGTCGGGCGCCGCGGTGCGGCAGGGGCTGCCGGCGCGGATCGAGCGGGCGTAGCCGGGGCAGAGCCAGGGCCGGCGCCACCGTCCCGCAAAAGGCGGGGGGGGCAACTTCTTTCTTCGCAGAAAAAAGGCGAGAATCCCGGCTGGCCCTGCCCAAAGGTTGAGATCTTGATTCAGGGGAAACGTGGATGCACGGCCGGAATCCGCGTTTCCGGAAAAATCGACGGAAACAATGAACGAAATATTCGAGAATTTCAGCCGTAAAAGCTGGCTTTTGATCGACAAAAGCACGGTTGATTCCTTCGTGGCGAATTTTTCGCTTGTCGAAATTCAAGCCTGCGACAGATGGATGGATGCCGATGCAGGGGACCGCCGCGATGCGCTGATCATGACCCGCCCCGTTGGCGGCCATGTCATCGTGGAGGGAGGGGGGCTGGTCAACGAGGGCAGGAAAATCAGCGAGGAATTTTCAGCGCGAAGCCAAACGCCGGTATTCAATTTTTCCGTGGATATATGGATTCCATACATGTTCTACGAGTTCTATGAGAACGGACGACAGATCCGCAGAATTGAATACGATCTGAATCTGGAGGAAGGCGAGGTTTCTTGCGCGGAATCCGGCGAAAGGCAGGCGTTCGAGGACAACGTGCAATATGCCCCCGATTCGCCATTGGGATACGACGATTTTTTTTATCCTCTCTACCTGATGCACGCATTGGACGTAAAAATGCCAGACATCGCGCAATTGTTGCGGCAACCCTCAACGACTTATTTGATCTCCATGCCCCGCTGAGCGTGACGAGTACGTCAAGCACACACCTCGTCCCAGCGGCCCAGGAAAGCTGCCCTGCAGCAGCAAAGGACAACCCCCTGACTCAGGAACAAGCCGCAAGCGCCAGGGCCGCGCAATCAGCATAAAGAATCAAGCTACCGCGCCGTAAATGCGCCGGGCATCCGCCGCATCCGCCACAGGCCGCCCCAACGCGCGCGCGCCTTCAACGGCCTGCCGCACGAGATCAGCATTTCCCGTCGCGATGCTGCCATCCCGCAGCTTCAGATTATTCTCGAACCCCACCCGCATGTGCCCCCCGAACGCCGCCGCCGTCGTCACGCAGGCATTTTCCTCGGCGCCAAACGCGCAAACCGCCCAAGGCAGCGTATGGTCGTAAGCCGCCAGGAACGGCAGCAGATCGTAAGCCGACGACGTCTGCCCCACGCTATAGCGCCCCAGCACGAACAGCACCGACCAGGCCCCCGGCGGCACCAGCCCCCGCGCCCGCAACGACAGCCAGCGGCGCACATCCCCTTCGTCGTACAGAATGATCTGCGCCATGATGCGGCGCTCGGCCACCCAGGCCAGGAATGCCGCCAGCTCCGTCTCGGGAATCTCCGGCACTGCGATTTCGCGCAGGCCCATCGACACCGCTTCCGGCTGCAGCTCACGCACCAGTGCCATCTGCTCGGCCGCCTTGTACACACCGGCCGCCTCGCTCGTCACCTGCACCAGCAGCTCGCGGCCCACGGCGCGGTCCACCGCCGCCAGCGCCTCGCGGTACGCGTGCGCATCCAGCAGATGGCTGCCGTCCGGCTTGCGCACGTGCATGTGCATCATCGCCGCGCCTGCATCCAGGCAGGCGCGCGCTTCCAACGCCAGCGCGTCCGGCGTCATCGGCACCGCCGGATGGTCCGCCGCCTTCTTGTACGCCCCGTTCGGCGCCACCGTCACGATCACCGGCGACTCGGCCAGCGCCGCGCGGGCAAAGGTAGCCGCGCTCATGGCTGGATCTCCGGCAGTTCCGGCGCAATCAGGTCCAGCCCTGCGCGCAGCAGCCGGTCATAGCGCGCGCGCTCGGCCGCGATCGTCTCCGGCGTCCAGGTGTAGAAGCCTTCACCCGCCTTCATGCCGTAGCGGCCGTCCGCCGCGCGTTCGGTCAGGCATTGCGCCGGGTGGTCATCGTTGCAGAACGTCGGATACATCGTCGCGCCGGCCGCCGCGTGCACATCGATGCCCGCGTGGTCGCGCTGCATCACCGGGCCGGCCGCCAGGAAGCGGAAGCCGAAACCGAAGCGCACCGCCGCGTCCACGTCTTCCGGCGACGCAATGCCGCGATCGATCAGGTTGAACGCCTCGCGCGACAGCGCATGTTGCAGGCGGTTGGCCAGGAAACCCGGCAGGTCCTGGCGCACCTTCACCGGCACGCTGCCGCAGCGGCGCATGAACGCGATCAGCGCATCCGCACGGGCCTCGTCGCTGGCCTCGCCCATCACCACTTCCACCAGCGGCACCAGGTGCGCCGGCATGAAAAAGTGCAGGCCCAGCATGCGCTCGCGCGTCGTCAGCCCCTGGCTGATCGCGCTGATCGGAAAGCTGGAACTGTTGCTGGCCAGCACCGCATCCGGCCGCGCGCGCCGCACCAGGTCGGCGAACAGCGCCTGCTTGATGTCCAGCCGTTCCGGCACGCACTCGATCACCAGGTCCACGCTGGCCCAGTCCACCGCGTCCAGGCTGGGCGCCGTGCCCAGCAGCGGCGCATTGGCCTCGCGGCCGATGGTCTTGAGGTTTTCCGCGACGCGGGCGGGCAGCGCGGCGGCGCGCGCGGCGTCCGGCTCGATCACTGTCGTGCGGCAGGCGGCGCGCGTCAGCACCACTGCCACGTCGGCGCCCATCGTGCCGCCGCCCACCACCACCGCATGTGCCGCGCCCGGATTGGGCAGGGCCTTCGCGTCCGTCTGCATGGTTTGCTCCTTATTCTGAAACCGCTGCTGCATCTGTATTGGGCGCCGAGTGTAGAGAAGCTTGTTTGATTGATGAATCAGATTTTTTGGATAGAATGATCGACAAATCAGATCAATGGCCGAGGCCGCCGCCGACATGCAGATCAATCTTTCCATGCGCGATATCGACACCACCCTGGTGCTTGGCCGCACGCTCAACTTCCGTCAGGCGGCCGCGCAGCTGCACCTGTCGCAGTCGGCCCTGTCCACCCAGGTCCAGCGCATCGAGGAATCGCTGGGCGTGAAGCTGTTCGACCGCACCACCCGCACCGTGCGGCTGACGGCCGCGGGCGAAGTCTTCATGCAGCAGGCCGCGGCCTTGCAGGTGGCGTTTCGTGATGCCATCGCCGCCGTCAGCGGCATCGCCAGCGCCGAGCACGGCCAGGTGTCGGTGGCCGCGCTGCCGTCGCTGGCCGCGCGGCTGTTGCCGCGCGTGCTGATGGCCTATCGCCAGGCCCACCCGCAGGTGGCGCTGAAAGTGCGCGATACGCTGTCCGGCCCCGCCTTCGACCTGGTGCGGGCCGGCGAGGTGGACTTTGCCCTGACCGCCGCCGACCCGCAGCACGCCGACCTGCACTACGTGCCGCTCATGTCCGACAGCTTCATCCTGCTGATTCCCCAGGCGCATCCGCTGGCCAAGTCGCGCGGGCCTTTGCGCTGGGCCGACACGGCGTCTGCCGCGCACGTGTCCATGGTGCATCCCAGCAGCGTGCGCCAGTACACCGAATGGGCCTTTCTGCAGAATCGCATCCGCTTCACCCCGGCTTTTGAAGCCGAGCACCTGACCACCATCGTCGCGATGGTGGAATGCGGCTTTGGCGTGGCGGCCTTGCCCGAGATCGCCGCAGGCGCGGTGGCGCAGAACGGCATCGTGCAGCGGCCGCTGATCGGGCCGGTGGCCGAGCGGTCGATCGGCTTGGTCACGGCGCGCAACCGCAGCCTGCCGCCGGCGGCCGCGGCGCTGGTGGCGACGCTGAGGGAATATCTGGCCGATCAGGCGCGCTGACAGCGCGTCGAAGCGTCAGGGACGGGGCGCGGTGCAGGGCGCCACGGCCGGGGGGCGGTCGCTGGCGCGCCGCGCTTCAGGCCCCGCGCCGCGCCTGTTCCGACGCCAGATAGGCGTCGCGCGAAGGCAGCAGGTGGTCCCGGCATACCGCCATCAGCGTATCGCGGTCCCCATCGCGCAAGGCATGGATCATCGCCCAGTGTTCCTGCCGGGCGCGTTCGCGGTAGTTGGCCGCGGCCAGCGAGCCAAAGCGGATCGGGTGAGTGCGGCGCGCGTATTCCTCGATCGCCTGGCCCAGCACGGTATTGTCCAGCAGGCCGAAGAACTCGCGGTGAAAGCGCTGGTTGCTGCGGAACACGCGGCGCGCGTCGCCTTCGGCCACCGCGGCATCGTGTTCGCGTTGCACGGCGATCAGCGCCGCCAGCCGCGCCTGCGGCACGGGCAGCGGCATCAGGCTGGCGGCGTGCACCTCCAGCACCTCGCGCAGCGCGTACAGCTCCATCACCTCGTTCACTGAAAACGCCCGCACCACCGCGCCCACGTTGCGCTTGCGTTCCACCACCCCCAGCAGTTCCAGGTCCACCAGCACCTGGCGCACCGCATGGCGCTTCATGCCGAAGCGCGCCATCAACTCGTCTTCGGTCAGCCGTTCGCGCGGATGCAGCCGGCCGAAGACGATGTCTTCTTCCAGCGCGGCCACCGCTTGCGAGACGGCGTCGGGCGCTTGGGGTTGCAGGGCGTCGGGGGTGATGGCGTTCATGGTGCGGGGCAGGGTGGGGGTTATTTCTTGGGCACCGTATCCCGCGTGACGCCGGCGCGCAGGAAGTCGAAATCGACCCCCTGGTCGGCCTGCGTGACCGTCTGCAGGAACAGCTTGCGGTAGCCGCGGTCGGCGGTGGGGCGTTCGACCGGGCGGGCCGCCATGCGGCGGGCCAGCTCGGCGTCGTCCACCAGCAGCGCGATTTCACGCTGCGCTACCGACAGGCGGATACGGTCGCCATTTTGCACGTAGGCCAGCGGTCCGCCAATCGCCGCCTCGGGCGTGACGTGCAGCACGATGGTGCCCGCCGCCGTGCCGCTCATGCGGCCGTCGGAAATGCGCACCATGTCCTTGACGCCGGCGCGCGCCAGCTTCTTGGGAATCGGCATGTAGCCGGCCTCGGGCATGCCCGGCGCGCCGGTCGGGCCGATGCGCTTGAGCACCAGCACGTCGTCGGCGGTCACGTCCAGCGCCTCGTCGTCGATGCGGCGGGCCATGTCTTCGGCGTCTTCGAACACCACCGCGCGGCCTTCATGTTCCATCAGCTTGGGGTTGGCGGCCGACTGCTTGATGATGGCGCCGCCCGGGGCCAGGTTGCCACGCAGCACGGCCAGGCCGCCCACGGGGTAGATCGGGTCGGCGGCGCTGCGGATCACGTCCTGCGTGAACGGGGCGGGCGCGTCGTCCAGTTCCTCGCCCAGCGTGCGGCCCGATACCGTCAGGGCGTCCAGGTGCAGGAAGGGGCGCAGCTCGCGCAGCAGCGCCGGCATGCCGCCGGCATGGTGGAAGTCTTCCATGTAGTGCTGGCCCGAGGGCTTCAGGTCCACCAGCACCGGGGTCTCGCGGCTGATGCGATCCAGGCCCGCCAGGTCGATGTCGATGCCCAGGCGACCCGCGATGGCCGTCAGGTGCACGATGCCGTTGGTCGAGCCGCCGATGGCCAGCAGCACGCGCAGCGCGTTTTCGATGGACTTGCCGGTCAGGATCTGGTCGGGCGTCAGGCGCGAGGCGGCCATGGCAACGGCCGTGGCGCCGGTGCGCTCGGCCACGCGGACCCGGTCGGCGGTGACGGCGGGGGCGGATGCGCCGCCCGCCACCATCATCCCCAGGGCTTCGGTGATGCAGGCCATGGTGCTGGCCGTGCCCATCACCGAACAGGTGCCCACGCTGGCCACCAGCTGGTTGTTGACGTCGGCGATCTCGGGCGCGTCGATCTCGTCGGCGCGGTAGCGGCCCCAGTAGCGGCGGCAATCGGTGCAGGCGCCCACGCGTTCGCCGCGGTGCGAGCCGGTCAGCATGGACCCGGTCACCAGCTGGATCGCCGGCACGCCGGCGGACGCGGCGCCCATCAGTTGGGCCGGCACGGTCTTGTCGCAGCCGCCGATCAGCACCACGGCATCCATGGGCTGGGCGCGGATCATTTCCTCGGTGTCCATGGACATGAGGTTGCGCAGGTACATGCTGGTGGGCTGCGAGAAGCTCTCGTGCACCGAGATCGTGGGGAAGTCCATCGGCAGGCCGCCGGCCAGCATCACGCCGCGCTTGACCGCTTCGATCAGTTGCGGCGCGTTGCCGTGGCAGGGGTTGTAGCTGCTGCCGGTGTTGACGATGCCGATGATGGGGCGCGACAGCGCGTCGTCGGACAGGCCCGCACCCTTGATGAAGGCCTTGCGCAGGAACAGCGAAAAACCGATGTCGCCGTAGTTGGTCAGCCCGCGCGCCACGCCGCGCGACTGGGCGCCGTCGCTGTCGAAGGGGCCCTTGGCGGGCTTGCCGCCCTGCGTGTCATCCGTCATTTTTGTTCCCGATAATATTATTGATAATCCAGGGGCATGATCATATCCAGCCTTTGAAAGGCGCGGCAAGCGGTTTTGCAGCGATTGTTTATTGATCTAAATAAACGATCAGTCGATAGAAAAATTCTGATTCATCAATCAAGTTTCGGCTCCTACACTGGCGCGGTTGACGAGCCGGGCGTCCGTTCCATTCCAATACTCATCCCGGCAGGAGACCTACCCATGTCCGACCTGCGCCTGCGGCCCCGCCGCGCCTTGCTGCTATCCCTGCTGGCCGTCTGTGCCGGCGCCGCGACCCCGGTGCTGGCTGCCGACGCGTACCCCGACAAGCCGATCCGCCTGATCGTGCCGTACCCGCCCGGGGGCGCCACCGACGTGATCGGCCGCGTGCTGGCGCAGGAGCTGACCGGCGCGCTGGGCCAGTCGGTGATCGTGGAAAACCGCGCGGGCGCGGCCGGCAACATCGGCGCAGACCAGGTGGCCAAGGCGCAGCCCGACGGCTACACGCTGTTGATGGGCGCGCTGACCAGCCATTCCATCAACGCCGCGCTGTACCGCGGCCGGGTGACGTACGACGTGGAAAAGAGCTTCGCGCCGGTATCCATCGTGGGCACGGTGCCGCTGGTGTTCGTGGTCAACCCGACGGTGCAGGCCAACAACCTGCAGCAGTTGATCGCGCTGGCCAAGTCGCGCCCGGGCTACGTCACCATGGCGTCTGCCGGCAACGGCTCGCCGCAGCACCTGGCCGGCGAAATGTTCAAGCGCGCCGCCGGCGTGGACATCCTGCACGTGCCCTACAAGGGCAGCGGCCCGGCCATGACCGACCTGATGGGCGGCCAGGTGCTGAGCATGATCGAAACCGTGCCGGCCTCGCAGGCCAGCATCAAGGCCGGCAAGCTGCGCGCGCTGGCGGTCACGTCGCCGCAGCGCGTCGAGGCCTTGCCTGACGTGCCCACCGCCGCCGAAGCCGGCCTGAAAGACTTCGAAGTCAGTTCCATGTTCGGCATCGTCGCGCCCGCCAATACGCCGGCGCCGGTCATCGACCGCCTGAACGGCGAGTTGAAGAAGATCCTGGCCAAGCCCGAGGTCAAGGCATCGCTGCTGAACCAGGGCGCCATCGCCGAATGGACCAGCCCGGCCGATGCCCGAGCCCGCGTGTCGTCGGAACTGGCGCGCTGGACCAAGGTCATCGACGAAGCCGGCGTCAAGCCGGAATAGGCCGGCGGGTTCACCCACAACATAGGGCGGCACGCGTGCGTGGCCGCCCGGCAGCGGCCCCCGGCATCCGGCGGGCCGCTTTGTTGCGTCCGGCGATCGCCGTTTCCGGGCCACATGCCAAAAATAGTCACAAATTTTCGGCGATATTGTTTGCGTGCATTGCGCTGCAGCACGCAACAGACATGCAGATCGGCTTTCATTGGAGCATTGTCCATAGCGCCAAGGGCGGGCCGGGCAACACACTTGCCTACTGTTGTGAAATATTCCGCAATACAGCATCCCGGCCGGTCCTACAGGTGGTTGACCCCAAACTGACTACACCGTAATGTTCTTTGCAGCCTTCCTGGGACGGCGGGGGACTCCAATGACTGAGACTCAGGACGACAAATCGATCCTGTACCTGCATTTCGGTACGCCTAGCCCGTACTGGAGGCTGGCGGCCGACAGCGACGCGATCGAACTATCCGCCGTCAAAGGCGCCACCAATATCGCCATGGCGCTGCAGCCCGAGCAGGCGCAGGCCATTCGCGACCTGACCGGCATCACCGCAAGCCTGCGCATCGACATCTCGCTCTATGGCGAGCCGGTGCGCCTGCACCTGGTCGGCCGCAAGATCAATCCCAACGAATGGGCCGGCACCGCGTCGGCCCACACCGACACCGATTCGGTCGCACGCGACCTGGTCGAAGGCCTGTCGTTCGCCGAAACCGTGGTGTCCGAAGCCAACTCGGTCATCGTCATCGTCGACCAGCACGGCCGCGTGCAGCGTTTCAACAAGGTCAGCGAGGAATACACCGGCAAGCGCGAACAGGACATCGTCGGGCGCAGCGTGTTCGACATGTTCATGACGCGCGAAGAGGCCGCGGCCTCGCGCCGCAACATCGCCGAGTTCTACAAGCGTGGCCAGTCCTACGAGGTCGAGCGCCTGATCAATACGGTCAAGGGCCCGCGCCTGTTCCTGTTCCGCAACAAGTTCGTCACCAGCGGCAGCGGCGAAAAGCGCGTCTACCTGATCTGCTCGGGTACCGACATCACCGAAGAGCGCCAGGCGCAGGAGCGCCTGCGGGTGCTGGCCAACACCGACATGCTGACCGACCTGCCCAACCGCCACGCCATCACGGCGCGGTTGCAGGCGGCGCTGGCCGAAGGCGAAGGCGCCAGCGGCGGCGTGCTGTTCCTGGACCTGGACAACTTCAAGCGCATCAACGACCACTACGGCCACGGCTTCGGCGACCGCCTGCTCAAGTCCGTGGCGGTGGCCATTTCCAGCTGCCTGTCGCCGGGCCAGACGCTGGCGCGGCTGGGCGGCGACGAATTCATCGTGCTGCAGGAAGGCGCGCAGGCCTGGCAACTGGAAGCCACCGCCGAGCGCATCATCGAACGCCTGCGCGAACCGTTCCGCCAGGAACTGATCGAGGTCTACACCAGCTGCTCGATCGGCATCGCCATGTACCCGCAGCACGGCGAGGACCTGGACAGCGTGGTGCGCAGCGCCGATATCGCCATGTACGTGGCCAAAGAAGCCGGCCGCCACACCTACCGCGTGTTCCAGCCCGAGATGGACCGCCGCAACGCCGACTATGTCTGGCTGGACACCAACCTGCGCAAGGCGCTGGCCGAAGGCCACCTGATGCTGTATTACCAGCCCAAGCTGGCCGGCCGCGGGGGCGACGTCGACAGCGTCGAGGCCCTGCTGCGCTGGCGCTCGCCCGAGCGCGGCATGATCTGCCCCAGCGTCTTCATTCCCTACGCCGAAGAGTCCGGCCTGATCTCGCAATTGGGCGTCTGGGTGATGCGCGAGGCCGCGCGCCAGGCCGCCGCCTGGAAGCGCGACGGCCTGAACCTGCGCGTGGCCGTCAACATGTCGGCGCGGCAACTGGACGACAAGGGCGTGGTCAGCGAATTCATGCGGGCGGTCAGCGATGCCGGGCTGGATCCCTGCCTGCTGGACATCGAACTGACCGAAAGCTGCCTGATCGAAGACGAAGTCGCGGCCATTGAACTGATGAAGCAGTTCCGGCAACTGGGCGCGCGGGTGCACCTGGATGACTTCGGCACCGGCTATTCGTCGCTGTCGCAGCTGGCGCGCATTCCGCTGGACGCGATCAAGCTGGACGCCAGCTTCGTGCGCGGCGTGAACGAGAACCCGGTGTCGCAGGCGCTGGCGCGGGCCATCGTGGCCGTGGCCCGCACGCTCGAATTGAAGGTGATCGCCGAAGGCGTGGAAACGCAGGAAGAAACCGCCTTCCTGGATACGCTGGGCGTGGATGCCAAGCAGGGCTACCTGTACGCCAAGCCGATGCCGGCGGCGGAATTCACCGCCTGGCTGGCGCAGCGGCGCCGGCTGCACCTGATCGCCTGACGCCCTGCGAGGCGGCGGGCCAGCCCGCCGCGGCCTGACCCTTTCAATGCATCGTCGCGTCCAGCGTCGATTCGGCGCCGCCGGACGAACGCCGGTTCTGCGCCATCACCAGCCGTTCCATATAGGCCCGGTCCTTCGGGTCGATCATGAAGGCGGCGTCCACCCAGTCTTCCGTGATGTCCATCAGCTCTGACCGCGTCAGCTGCAGCACGCGCTGGCGCGCCCGCAGCATGGCGCGCATGCCGTTGAGCTTGGGCCGCATCACGTCGATGAAGGTGCGGGTGGCCTTGTAGGCGTCGCCCGGCTCGAACACCACGTCCACCAGGCCGCGGGCCTGGAACCATTCGGCGGTGTGCGATTCGCCCGAGCCGATCAGTTCCTCGGCCAGCTTCATGCCCGAGCGGCGCGCCACCAGCGAATAGCCGCCCATGCCCGGGAACAGGTTGAACGCCATTTCGGGAAAGCCCATGCGGGCGTTGTTCTGCGCCAGCACGAAGTGGTGCGCCAGCGCGGCCTCGAAGCCGCCGCCCAGGGCCGTGCCTTCGATCATCGCCAGCGACACGGCGCCGGTGTCAAAGCCGCGCGTGGCCGCGTGCACGCAGTCCACGCAGGCGCGCGCATAGGCGCGCAGCGCCTCGCGCTTGCCCGTGCGGATGGCTTCGGCGAAGAAGTTCAGGTCGCCGCCCACGTTGTAGATCTGCGGCACCAGCGAACCGGTGACCCAGAAGTCGATGGGCAGGCCCGAATCCTTGGCGGCGCGCGCCAGGGTCATGATTTCGTCGATCAGTTCATGGTTAAAGCACGGGCGCGGCTGGGCGCGCAGCATCATCCACATGACGCGTCGTCCTTCTTCGTAGAACGCGGAGACTTGCTTCAGGGTGCCTGCGGCGGTGAAGGGATGGCAATCCGGATGAATGAGTTGATTCATTTGCTTTCGTCCAATCGATCAGGGTGAGTCGGAGTACTGCGGGGCCAGCCTAAACCAGCTGTCGCCCAGTCCCTCTCATGCAAAGCTCATTCGGCCGGCCAGAGTTCTCCGTAGTGCAAACATCCGAGTGATTGTTGGGAAAACTTTGCATCGACGCGTCCAGGTCATGCGCGTGGAGGACCCGCGCCTCGTCAATGCGGATGAGGACCGTCGCGAATTCGCGAGGATCGGCGCGGCCGCCAGGTGTGGGGGCGCCTCGTGCAAAAGGAGGGCAGGGCACTGCTGCGGGCGACCGCGTGGCGAGGCCGGCGTGGGCCTCGTTGTGACCTCGCAACAAAAATCAGGGAATCCCGCCAAATGCGAATAATCTCATTTACTAATAAGGTTCATTATCGATATCATCGCGGCTCGATAAAATCTACACACTGCTCGCGATGTCCCTATCCTCCGTACCGCGCGCCCTGCCACTGGGCGCCGCGCTGGCTTTGCTGTTTTCCGTCGTTGCCGTTGCCGCCGAACCGGCGCAGCTCGCGCCCATCAGCGTTGAAGGCGCCAATGCCGACGACCCCCGCCTGCCCGAAACCACCACCGCCACCCGCACCCAGACCCCGGCCCGCTACGTGCCGCAGGCCATCGACAGCGTCAAGGTCGAGAACCTGCAGAACTACGGCATCCGCACACTGGGCGAGGCGCTGGCCGGCATTCCCAACGTCACCAACGCCCAGGACACGCGCTTTGACTCGCTGCGCATCCGCGGCTTTGACGCCAGCAACGACTTCTATCTGGACGGCATCCGCGACGACAGCCAGTACGTGCGCGATCTGCACAACATCGAACGGATCGACGTGCTCAAGGGCCCGGCGGCGGTGCTGTACGGCCGCGGCAGCCAGGGCGGCATCGTCAACCGCGTGAGCAAGGCGCCGCAGCCCGGCCGCGAATCCACCTTCGAAGCCCAGGCCGGCAGCTGGGACCTGCGCAGCGTCTACGGCGACCTGAGCGCCGACCCCAGCGACCACGTCAGCGTGCGCCTGAACATCGGCCAGGAAGAGACCAACAGCTTTCGCCACAAGATCGGCGGCACGCGCCAGCTGGTGGCGCCGTCGCTGAACTGGCGCATCACGCCCGACCTGGACTGGCTGGTCCAATACGAATACAGCCGCTACGACCGCACGCCCGACCGCGGCATCCCCAGCGTCAACGGCCGCCCGGTCGACGTGGGCCGCAGCACCGTCTACGGCAACCCCGACCGCGACGACATCGACGACCGTGCGCAATCGTTCCGCTCGCGCCTGTCGTACGCGCTGGCGCCGGGCTGGCAACTGCGCTACACGCTGGCCGTCTTCGCCCTGGACAGCGACTTCGACAACACCTACCTGACGGGCTACAACGCCGCCACCCGCAAGGTCACGCGCACCCGCTGGCAGCAGGACCTGTCCACCCGCAACCTCACCAACAACCTCGAAACCGAAGGTCTCTTCCATACCGGCAGCATCGAGCACCGTGTGCTGTTCGGCGTCGAACTGGCCAACCAGGACCGTTCGCCCAAGCTCTACACCACCGCCACCCGTGGCCCCGGCGCGCAGGCCGTGCCCTCGCTGGACCTGTACAACCCGGACCTGTCGCAGCAGCACAATGGCGCCATGGCGATCAACAGCGACGCGCGCCACAAGGTCAAGAGCCAGGGCTACTACGTGCAGGACCAGATCAAGCTGGACGACGCCTGGCAGGTGCTGCTGGGCCTGCGCATGGATCGCTTCAGCATCGATTCCACCAACCGCCTGCTGGACGCGTCGGCCAGGCGCGACAGCCACGGCCTGAGCCCGCGCGCCGGCGTCGTGTGGACGCCGGTGCGCGACCATTCCTTCTACGCCTCGTACAGCAAGACCTTCTCGCCCACGGGCGGCGGCACCATCGGCATCACGCCGAATGCCCGCGGCAACGCCAACGACCTGGACCCGGAACACACGCGCCAATATGAAGTGGGCGTCAAGAGCGACTGGCTCGATGGTCAACTGAGCACCACGCTGGCCCTGTACCAGCTGGAGCTCTACAACCGCCGCACCACCGACCCGGTGGACCCGACCCTGGTGCTGCTGACCGGCCTGCAACGTTCACGCGGCATCGAGCTGACGGCGGCCGGGCGCCTGACCGGCAACTGGTATCTGCGCGGCGGCATCGGCCTGCAGAATGCCTCCATCGTCGAAGACAACAACGGCCTGGCCGGCAACCGCGTCAGCAACGTGGCGCGGCGCAACGGCAGCGTGTTCCTGACCTACAAGCCGGCCGAAGGCCTGTACGGCGAAACCGGCCTGACCTTCGTCGGCCAGCGCTACGCCGACAACGCCAACTCGGCCGTGCTGCCGGGCTACGCCACCTGGGACGCCCTGGTCGGCTACCGCACCGGCCGCTGGGACTGGCGCCTGGCCATGCGCAACATCACCGACAAGGGCTATTACGCCTCGGCCACCAGCGCCGGCCAGATCCTGGTGGGCGAACCGCGCACGGTGGTGGCGACGGCGCAGTATCGCTTCTGATCGGGGCGGTTCCGGCAAGACGGACGGGCGCTTCGGTGCCCGTTTTTTATGGGACGTTTTCCGGCTTGTTCAGGCTTTGCCGATGAACGAACATGGCACAGTGATGGAGAACGAATGATGCGAAGCAGGGCCAATGACGAGGCGATGGCCGAGATGTACCGCGATGACCCAGCCTTTGCGCTGATGTTGGTCAATAGCATTCTCGAGGATGGCGATGAATGGGAATTGCAGGTGGTGTCGCGCCAGATTCTGCTGGCGATTCGATCGTATTTTTAGGTGATAATGAATATGCTGTTATTTGATAATTCCTATCACCATGAAGGCGCATCCATGAGCGTCGAGCGGGAGTCTCCCGGCGTTTCCTCGTTTGTCGGCACGCCGAAGCAGGCGCAGGCTCGCCTTGGAAAATCGCATGCGGAGCAGGTGCTTGTTGTCGAGATCGAGCGCATCAGCACCAGCAAGATGCAAGCGCTGGCTGAAAACATTGCAGTCGTCGCATCTTCGATGTTCGATGCCCTGCAAGTCCGGCAAGACCGCGTATTGCTGGAACAACTGGCAAACGCCCTGGTTCCGCGCAAGCCGGTATCGCCCCGGCTGCTCAGGGAAGCCGCCATGCTGGTCCAGGCGCGCAAAGCAGTCCTGTCCAGTGGCGATTGGCTCACCGCAGCCCAGATTGCCGAGCTTGCGGGTCTGAGCGCTACCAATCCCAGTGCACAGCCCAACAAGTGGAAGAAGCAAGGGCAGATATTCGCTATTCACCACAATGGCGTTGACTACTTCCCTGGCTTTGGGTTGGCGCGCAATGCCAACTTCCGGCCGGTCAAGGCGCTGGCGAAGGTGATCGACGTCTTTGCGGGGCATAAGGATGGCTGGGGCATGGCCTATTGGTTCATGTCTGTCAGCAGCCTGCTTGGGGGAAAGCGGCCCCGGGATCTGCTGGTCAGCGCCCCGGAAAGGGTGATGGAGGCCGCGCGGGACGAAGTCCTGGGGGCCGTGCATGGGTGAGCGTCGCGTGCCAGCCGCGACTGGCAAGAAGCCGCTATGTCGGGCGGGAGCAGAGCCTGGTGCGCTTCCTTCGCCCGACGCCCTGAATGTCACCACCATGCTATTGGCTTCTGGAACGGTGCTGCATCGAATCCATCTGAATCGATATCGCGCAGATCGGTTCAACCGGGGACGACAAGGCAATGCGCGTTTCAGCCCGATCCGCGATGCCCGGGGAAAGCTCATTCCCACGCTTTATGGCGGTTCAAGTATGGATTGCGTCATGATGGAGACGGTATTTCGTGACGTTCCACATACCGCGGGTTTAAAGACAGTTGATCGGGCGGCACAGGCCGATCTGACGCACTCTCGCGTTGGAATCACGCGGGATCTGGAAGTCGTCAACCTTGCCAATGTGCCGCTACGCAAACTGGGTGTCAGTCGCAGGCAATTGATTGACACGGGAAGAGACCATTACCCGGCCACGCGAAACTGGGCTGAAGCATTGCATCAAATCTGCCCGCAAGCGCAGGGACTTTGCTGGATTTCGCGACAGGACGACACAGGCCGCGCCGTGATGCTGTTCGGTGACCGGATTCCTTTTGGGGTGTTACGGGCACAGGGCGACTCGCGCAGCCTCGTGGATGATCCCGACGCCCGTGACGCAGTGCTTGACCTGGCCGAGCGGCTTGGGGTGGCGATCGTTGCGAGAGACTAGTCAGCTCGGGTCCGAGTTGCCCACGTTCAGAACCCCTGTATGCCGCGCCTGCGAGGCGGCCCAGACTGCGAAAGCCTGGGCCGCTCAGGCTTACTGCGGCTCGATCTTCGCGTCGATCGCGCGCTGGGTCCAGATCTGGCGTTGCGATTGGGCAAACGCCTGGTGTTCGGCCAGCGTGTTGGGCGCGACCTGCATGCCCAGGGTCTCGAATTTCGCCACGCTGTCGGGTTCCTGCAGGATCTGCGTGATTTCCCGGTTCAGGCGTTCGACCACGGGGGCGGGGGTGCCTTTCGGGGCCGCCACGCCAACCCACACCACCAGGTCGAAGTTCCTGTAGCCCAGCTCGGCCAGCGTCGGCACCGCAGGGAAGTCCTTGGACCGCGCCTGACCCGTGAAGGCAATGCCGCGCAGCTTGCCGCTGTGCATGAACGACGTCACGACCGACAGGTCGGCGAACAGGTAGTCGACGTGGCCGCCGAGCAGGTCGGTGACGGCGGGCGGCTGGCTCTTGTAGGGCACGGCGTTGGCGGCGGCGCCTGCCACGCTGTTGAAGGTGGCGCCGGCGATCTGGCTGGTGGGCGAGCCGTAGGCGTAGTTCAGCGGCTTGTCGCGGGTGGCCTGCACCAGCTTGGACACCGAGTCGTAGGGCGAATCTTCGCGCACCACCAGCATCATCGGGATGGTGGCGATGCGGATGACGTGGATGAAATCGCCCGTCGGGTCATAGGGCAGCTTGCGAAACAGGGCCGGCGTGGCCGAGTGGGTCGAGCTGCTGGTCAGGATCAGCGTGTAGCCGTCGGCGGCGGCGCGGGCGGCGGTCGACGAGCCGATGGTGCCCGAGGCGCCGGCGTTGCCAGCCATCCTAGGCCCGGTCGTTGATCACGACAAACAAGTAATTTTCATGGAATAAGTCTGAAGTGGAATGAATCGGCGGGGCGGGTTCGCAATAGTGGCGAGCCGGCCGCGGCGGGAGTAGTCTTGCCGCTACCCGGGCGCCGAGCCTGTTCATGACGAGGGTCTACATGGGTGCGCTGACAAGAATCGCGATGATCGCAAGCGTTGCGTTGCTGACGGCCTGCGCTGCGCCGCCGCCCCGGCAGGCGGCCAACGAAAGCATCGAGAAAGTCCCCGTCAAGGTCGCGCTGGAAAACGGCGGCACGGCTTCGGGCGATCTGGTGGTGACCGTGTTCACGCCCGCCGGTACAGGCAAGCATCCGCTGATCGTCATCAACCATGGCCGGGCGGGCGACCCCGCCGGCCGAGCCAGGCTGGGCCGGGCGCGCTACTCGGCGGCCTCGCAGTTCTTCGCGGACGCGGGCTTCGTGGTGGCCGTGCCGGTGCGCCTGGGCTACGGCGCCACCGGCGGCCCCGACCTGGAAAGCAGCGGCCCCTGCAACGACCGGCGCTTCACCCCCATGTTCGACCGGGCCGCCAGCCAGATCAGCCAGGTCGTGCAAGCGATGGCGCAACGCGTGGACGTGGACGCCTCGCGCATCGTCGTGCTGGGCCAGTCGGTGGGCGGAGGTTCCACCGTGGCGCTGGCGGCGCAGAACCCGCCCGGCGTGAAGGCCGCCATCAACTTCGCGGGCGGAGCCGGCGGCGATCCAGTGCGCGCACCCGGCAAGTCCTGCGGGCCGGATCGGTTGCAGGCCACCTATGCCGCCTATGGCCAGGCGACCCGCCTGCCGATGCTATGGATCTACACCGAAAACGACCTGTACTGGGGCCCCGACTGGCCCAAACAGTGGGTCGCCGCCTACAACCAGGCGGGCGGCCACGCCACGTTTGTGCCGATGGGGCCGGACGGCGAGAACGGGCATAGTCTCTTTACCCATTCGCCGCAGAAGTGGAAGCCGATCGTGGCGCAGTTCTTGCGCGAGCAGGGGTTCGCGATGGGGCAATAGCGGGCGGGCGCTCAGGCATACTGCGCGAGGCCATTGCCCATCGACCAGTTCTCTTTCGCCACCTCTACGAGGTTCACGAACACATCCTCGGGCCTCATGCCCGGGCTTTCGGCGAGCAGTTCCGCCGTCCGCGCAAACAGCGCCTTCTTCTGTTCCAGGCTGCGGGTGTTGTTGGCCGTGATCTGGATGAACACAAGGTCATCGCTGCGCGCCACCCCCAGGTAAGACTTGCCGTAGCGAAAGTCCGCCGCCTCATGCTGGGTAAGGGTCATGAACTGGTCGTCTTCGGGAACGTTGAAGGTGTCGCGCAGCGCACGGTAGACGCTGTCGAAGATGGCTTGTCGGTAGGCTTCGGTCTTGCCGGTGCGCAGGGAGATATGAACGAGGGGCATGTTTCGGTCTCTGTCAGTTGAGTCGCTCCATACTAATCATTCTGATACGCTATGCGTGTTTATTTCAATGATAACTATCTGAAATGACTGCGCATTCTCTTGATCTGGACGCCGTAAAAGCCTTCGTCCGCATTGTCGAGTTGGGAAGCTTCACGCGCGCCGCAGAAGCGATGCAGACGACGCAGGCCGGCATCAGCCTGAAGCTCAAGCGGCTGGAAGACAGGCTGAATGCCCGGCTGATCGAGCGTACGCCCCGGTACGTCGAGCTGTCCGCAAGCGGGGCAATGTTCCTCGAGCACGCACGCGAACTGCTGGCGGCCCATGATCGTGCCCTGGCGGCATTTTCCGGTGCCCGCCAGCGCATAACCCTTGGCATCAGCGATCACGTCGCAGGCCCGGAACTGCCTGCCTTGATCGCGCGCATGAATGCGCAGGACCCCGAACTGTTGGTCGAAATCCGCATCGGCTCGTCCGGTGATCTGCTGCAAAGTTTCGACCGGCGCGAACTCGACACGGTCATCGTCCGCCTGGATGCCGGCCGCCGCGATGGCACCCTGATCGCCGAAGAAAAGCTCGGCTGGTTCGCGGCCCCGGGCTGGCAATACCGGGCCGACGAACCCCTGCCGCTTGCCACCCTGGCAGAGCCCTGCGGGGTGCGCGCGTTGGCGGCAAGCCTGCTGGATGCCGCGCAGGTCCCCTGGCGAGAAGTCTTTGTCGGGGGCGGCGTGGCGGCCGTCGCAGCGGCGGTCATGGCGGGACTGGGCGTGGCGGCGCTGGCGCCCAGAATGCTGCCCTTTGGCGCGGTGGATATCGGCGCCAGACTCGGGCTTCCCGACTTGCCGCATCTGCCCGTCCTGCTACATACCCGCAGCAAGGATGCCCGCACGCAGGACGCACTGGCTGCGCTATCGGCGGCGTTTCGCAGCGCGGTGCGCGGGTAGGCGACTGCCCGTTCCCGCTCGCCGGGATCGTCCGTCCGCGCCCGATCCTCAACCCGGCTGAGAGGCTTCTCTGCGAGGCGTGGCATCGCCCGTCAGGTCGAAGCCTTCATCGAGCCACCCGGTGATCCCGCCTATCATCACCTTCACCGGCCGCCCCAGCTGGGCAAACCGTATCGCGCCCCGCGTCGCGCCATTGCAGTGCGGCCCGGCGCAGTAGGTCACAAACAGCGTATCCGCCGGGTAGTCCACGAGTTTGGACTCGACGATCTTGCCGTGCGGCAGATTCAGCGCGCCCGGCACGTGGCCCTGCGCATACAGCGCCGGGCTGCGCACATCCAGCAGCACGAAGCCGGGCACGCCGCTGGCCAACGCGCTGGCCACATCGGAACAATCGGTCTCGAACTGCATGGTCGCACGAAAATGGGCAAGCGCGGCATCGCTGCGGGCGGCGGGAATGGCGGTGACGGCATTGGAGGTCGACATGGGTGAACTCTGCGTGAATGGTTCGATGAACAAGTGCCTGGAAACCCGATCCAGTGACGTCATTCTGGCCGTTGGCCGCCATTCGCAGTAGTGGCGTAAATGCCATTATTCGGTAACATCACGCCATGGCTACTCATCTTGTCGTCGCGCTGGCTTATGACCGGCTCTGTACCTTCGAATTCGGCTGCGTGACGGAACTGTTCGCGCTGGAGCGTCCGGAACTCGGCGTCGACTGGTATCGCTTCGCCGTGTGCGCGGGCGAACCCGGTCCGCTGCGCGCCGCGGGCGGCATCACGGTCGCCGCGCCTTACACGCTGAAGATGCTGGATCGCGCCGACACGATCGTGGTGCCCGGCTGGCGCGACGCCGACGAATTACCGCCCGAGGCCTTGCTCAAGCGCATCCGCCTGGCCTACCAGCGCGGGGCGCGGCTGTGCTCGATCTGCTCCGGCGTGTTCGTGCTGGCCGCGGCCGGCGTGCTCGACGGCAAGACGGTCACCACCCACTGGCGCTACGCTGAAGCGCTGCAGCGGCGCTATCCGCAAGTGCGGGTCCAGCCGGACGCGCTCTATATAGACGAAGGCCAGGTCATCACGTCGGCGGGGTCCGCCGCGGGGCTGGACATGCTGCTGCACCTGGTACGGCGCGATTACGGCGGCGCCGTGGCCAACCGGGTCGCGCAGCGGTTGGTGGTGGCCCCGCACCGGGAAGGCGGCCAGGCGCAGTTCGTGCCGCGCCCCATGCCCCTGGACGACAGCGGGCGCCTGACCAGGCTGATGGACTGGATGCGCCAGCATCCCGCCTTGCCGCACACGCTGCGCTCGCTGGCGGAACGCGCCGCGATGAGCCCGCGCACCCTGCAACGGCAATTCCACGATGCCACCGGCATGGCGCCGTATGAATGGCTGGTGCGTGAACGCGTGGCGGCGGCGCGAGACATGCTGGAAGCGCAGACGGCCTTGTCGATTGGACGGATTGCGGAGCTGGCGGGTTTTGGGTCGGAGGAATCGATGCGCAGGCACTTCAGGCGTATCGTGCTGACGAGTCCCGCGGCATATCGGGATAAGTTTGGCCGAGGGGCGCCACCGCTGAAAGACGAGGGTGGCGACGATAGACGGCTGCGCCCAACGTAATTCCGCTGGAAAACAACACGTGGACAACATGCATATCCCGGAAGTATGGCAACAAAGACTGGCTGGCGCGGTCATCGAACGACAAGTCATTGGAGAATCCGGAGCGGAAGTCTTTCGCATCCATGGCGATGACGGGCAAGCGCTATTCCTGAAGTCCGAACCTGCGGGCCTGTTGAGTGAGCTTCCTGGCGAAGTCGAACGCCTTCAATGGCTGCAGCGGCTGGACCTGCCTGGGCCGGCGGTGGTCGGCTTTACGACGGATGACAACCGCCACTGGCTGCTCATGACTGCCGTTCCTGGGCGCGATCTGGCCAGCGCGGATGACCTGCCTTCCGCTCAAGTCGTGGCTGTTCTGGCGCAGGCACTGCGTCGTCTCCACCAGGTGCCGATCGCAATGTGCCCATTCCACCACCCCCTGGAGGAACGTATCGCTGTCGCCAGAGATCGTGTGCGCCTGGGACTCGTCGACGAAGCGGATTTTGACGATGAACGCCAAGGGCAGAGCGCTTCGGATGTGCTGGCGGAGCTGTTGTCGACGCGTCCGCTGGCCTGTGATCCTGTCGTGACCCATGGCGACGCCTGCCTGCCCAATTTCATGGCAGCCGGAAGCGATTTCACGGGCTTCATCGATTGCGGCCGCTTAGGCGTCAGTGACAGATACCAGGACCTTGCACTGACCGCACGAAGCATCGCGCGCAATCTCGGGCAAGCATGGGTGGCACCATTCTTTCGTGAATACGGCGTGGAACCCGACCACGAACGCATGGCGTTCTATTGTTTGCTGGATGAGTTTTTCTGATTGCCGTTGCGTCGGGGTTCGATCATCGGATCACGTCGCAACAACCGCGGCGCAAGCCGAACTATCTCGGCACTCCTGTCTTTGCCGCACCTGATATGCAGGGAGATCAAATCCAATTGATCCGTCGGCTCTGAATAGGTGTCCAAGGCCACTACGGTAGCGTCGTCAATCTCGAACACATAGACGTCGCCGCGACCCACTCGAGCACGGTCTTCAAAATACCCGGAGATTATGGGTAGTAAAGCGATATCGGGAAAAGTTCGGGCGTAGGGCGGCGCCGCCGGCAAACGCGGGGGGCGGCGACAGACGATCGCGCGCCGCATGGATTCCAAGGGAGGGTCGCCTGGCGACCGTGTGATCGGGTGGCAGATCCAGCGCCTTGATCCCAAGGCGCTGTGTGCCAATCGTGCGGATCTAGAACGTCATTCTGAAACCTGCGGTCGCGGTAACGATGTAGCTGCCCGAGAAATCCGCGTCGGCATCGACCTGGCCGTAGATCGCATAGCGATCGCCCCAACCGTAATTTGCCCCCGCTCCCACGCTGCCCCAGGTCCGCGCCATGCGGCTGGCTGCGGGCACGTCGGCCACGCGCACACGCGTTCCGTTCAGGAATTCGTGTTTCACATTGACGACGCCGTAGATGCTGGATTCCCGATTGACGCCACCCGTTTGCCAATTGCGCTTGTAGTCCAGGGCGATACCCATGCGGGCCAGCAGGCTGTCGCCCTTCTCGCTCTCGACGCGCGCGCCGAATTTATCGTTGAAGCTGTCAAAACGGGTCGATACATAAGACAGCTGTGCCTGCGGGATCAGGGCAAACCGTTCGCCCAACCCGAACGCCTTGCCCGCCTCGATACCCAGCCCGTAGCTGTTGGCCTGGCGGCCGCTCTTCAGCTTGCCGGCCAGCCGGGAATTCAGGTCGCTGTCGAACCAGGTGGCCTGGGCCTGCGTGTCGACATAGAAGCCGTTCTTGCCGTACCAGGTCAGCGTCGGCGTCAGGCCATAGGCAGTGGTGTCGATCGTGCCGTTGCCATACGCCGACGACACGTGCGTGTCGGCCTTGCCGTAGTGAAAGGCGATGCCACCCACCAGGCGGGACCCTTCTTCCTGGCCGGCCAGGATGCGGTCGACACCAAATTGCGCCTTCCAGCTATCGATGTCCTGGCGGGTGCCCGTGGTGGACGTGGACGGGTCGAGCCGGCTCGTCGTGCCCTCCACGCGGCTCCACACGCCGTTGCGGCCGACGTCCGCCGAGTCATAGAGACGATTGCCGACGCGTTGGCGCAGGGTGGGCAGCCGGCTCAGGTGCAGCAGCGTGTTGGCGTAGGCCTCATAGACCGGCACGCCGGGCTGGAACAGCAAGGGGCGGCCCACGCCAGGCGACGCGCCACTGGGTTGGGAGGGCAGGGGAACGGTCGGCGGCGTGCCGGAATCAGGCAGGGACGACCGCAGATACCAGTCGCCGTCGGCCGGATCCTGTTGCAGGATATAGCCATAGGCGCCGGCCACCACGGCCGGGCGGCCCTGGATGACGTAGTCGCCATTGGCCAGGTTGAACTGGCCCGTCGAGAGACCGTTGACCTGCACCACCTGGATGCCTTGTTGGGTCTGCGCGCCCGTGCCTCCCATGTTCTTCACGATGACCGGTGTCGCGCCCGCGGTATCACCCGTGATCACGAGCTTGTCGGTCGGCGAGTCATCGCCGCCAAGCTGGGTGCGGATCTCGAGGTTGCCGCCTTGCGCCGTATAGTTGCCGGCGATGGTCAGGGTGCCGAAGCCGCTGCGCGGCCCCGGTGCGATGGTGCCCTGGTTGACGGTTGCGCCAACGCGCCCCGTCCCGGTCAGCCGTGCTCCCGACAATACGTTCACCGGCCCGCCCAGGACGCCATCGACCTGCAATGTTCCGGCCCGGACATCGGTGGTGCCCGTGAAGGCGGCGCTGTTGCCCGACAGGGTCAGCCTGCCGGCGCCCAGCTTGTTGAGGTTGGAGGTGCCCGAGAACGCGGTCATCACGCCCACCTCGTAGCCGTTGGTGTCGAACGAGGCGCCCTCGTTTCCGATTGCCTGCGTCAGGAAGCCATTCAGGAAATTGGCCTTGTCACGCCGAGCACGCAGGACGCCGCCATCGAGGGTGAAGGTGGCGTTGCCGGCGCCCTTGATGACCGAGCCGGTCTCCAGCACGCCGCGGCCGCTCGCGTCGCCAGTGAGGTTCAACGTGCCGGTAGCGGTGCTGTCGACAGTCACCCACGTGTCGCTGGCGGCGACCGCCAGGCCGCCCTTGAAGACGTTCAAGGTTCCCGTTCCTGCCGAGCCGACTTCGATGCGATCGCTGGCGGTAAGCGTCGAGACATCGGCGGTCGTGCTCGATACGGTCACGGTGCCAACGCCGCTCGTCTGGTTGCCGATGTAGATCGTTGCGGCGGCGCCCGGCGCGGATGATCCGACGGTGCGCACGGTGGCGCCCTCCAGGACTTGCAGGTCGCCCTGGCCCTCGAAGCCTACGTAGATATTGTTGAACGCCTGCCAGACCGATGCGGACCCCGACACCGTCACGTTGCCCTGGCTACCGGGGCCGCTGCCGATCAGCGCCTGGCCGCTGCGCACGGCGCCGCCATCGTCGATACGCAGCGTGCCTGTCCCAAACGAGCCGATCTGGAAGGAGTTCAGCGTGGCGAGATTCCAGGTCGACCCCAAGCCGGACACGAGCACGTTGCCGTTGCTGCCATTGTCCTCGCCGATCGAGGCCGAGTCGCTTTGCGCGAAGCCCCCGCCCAGGAGCCTGAGCCTGCCGGTGCTGCCGCTCTGGACCCCGATGATCACGGGCCCGGCACTGATCCAGGTGGAGGGCGTGCCACTGCCGCTGCGTCCCGACACTGTCAGGGTGCCCGTGCTGCCGGGACTGTTGCCGATACTTGCCGCGCTATTGTCAACGGCGCCTCCTGCGTCCAGGGTCAACGTCCCGTCCACGACATCCCCGACGGTCAGATCGCCGCCGACGCTCCAATTCGGCGACAGCACCGGCCCAGGCACGACATCGCCCGTACTGGAAACCGACTGGGCTTGGGCAGGATGGGCGACATAGGCCGCATAGACCACAAAGATGGCCGACGATAACCATCCCGCGCTCGCTTTCTGGTTAGCAATCATGAACACCCCTCCTGAAATTAATGTGATTTTGTTGGGAAAGATTACATTGTGTCGGAGTGTGTCGTCAGAAATAAAAAGTCAAGGATGGTCAATTTGCCTGGGGTGTGGCTGCGGAGTCACACCGAGGGGGGCGTCCGCTCAAGCCGCGAACGCCGACGTGATCGCATCCACGACCACACGCACTCTGGCCGTGCGTGCCAAATCCTGGTGCAGCACCAGCCACGCCTCGTAGGGCTTGGCGCGCCGGCGCTCGGGCCATAGCCGCACCAGCGCGGGATCGCGCCGTGCCAGGTACTCGGGTAACTCGCCCAGGGCCAGGCCGGCGCGCACGAAGGTGCTGAGCATCAGGCTCGAATCCAATTCCGCAACCACGCGGCCCTTTGCCCTCGATTCACCCGCCAGCGTGTCGTCCTGCCGGCCGGTCACGCCCTCTTGGTAAAGCGCAATGTCGTGGCCCGCCAGGCCATCGCCGGGCTGCGGTTGTCCGTACTTGGCCAGGTAACCGCGGGTGGCGTACAGCCCGACATCCCAGCAGCCGAGTTGGCGCACGATCAAGTCCGGTTGCTGCGGCCGCAGGGTGCGTACGGCAATGTCGGCTTCCCGTCGAGCCAGGTCGAGCAGCCGTGTCGTGGTGCTCAGGATCACCCGCACCTCGGGATGGCTGGCACGCAGGCGTTCGATGGCTGGAACCACGAAGTCCACCGCCAGCGCGTCGGTGGTGGTCACGCGCACCTGCCCGGCCACGCGCGCATCGGCACCTTCGCCACGACGCTCGAAGGAAACGGCCATGCGTTCCATATCCTCAGCCATGCGCAGCACTTGCTGGCCGGTGTCGGTCAGCACCAGGCCGGCGGTGGTGCGCAGGAACAGCCGGCTGCCCAACGTCCGTTCCAATCCGGTCAGGCGCCGGCTGACGGTGGTCTGGTCGATGGCCAGTTGATCCGCCGCACCGCGCAAGGTGCCGGCGCGCAGAATGGCCAGGAATATCCGTACGTCGTCCCAGTTCATCGTCGTCCCCGCATGCGTGTCCTGCAAATTTGCAGCACATCGCTGCCAATTTGTGCATTTTCACATGAAAGGCATCTCCGTAGCATGGCGGCTATTCCTTTGAACCTTGGATGCGCAGCGAGCCCGACTGGCTGCCCGGAACCCCATGCCTCGCCTATCTTTCATACTGACCGTCGCCATGCTGAGCGCCTTGGGGCTGCTTGCTTCGGATGTCTATCTGCCCGCCATGCCGACCATGAGCAAGGAGTTCGGGGTTGCCGACTGGCAAATGCCGCAAACGATCTCGTTCTACCTGTTGGCATTGGCACTTGCCCAGTTGGCTTACGGGCCGCTGTCGGACCGCAATGGCCGCAAGCCCGTCCTGCTGGCCGGCATCGCCTGCTACGTCGTCGGCTCGGCGGGCTGTGCGCTGTCCGCCACCTATGAGGGATTTCTGGCGTGGCGCATGCTTGAAGCGGTCGGCGCCGCCGCGGGCCTTGTGGTTGGCCGTGCGCTGATCGCCGATACCTGCGACAAGCGCACCTCTGCGAAGGTCTATGCGGTGATCTACCCGCTGGTGTCGCTGTCGCCCGCGCTTGCACCCGCCATAGGGGGCCACCTGGCAGCGGCCTTCGGCTGGCGATCCGATTTCCTGTTCGTCGCCGCGTTCGGGATCGTCGCTCTGCTGATGGTGCTGACGCAGCTGCCGGAAACGTTGCCCATCGCCGCCCGTACCCGGACCGCTGCGTTTGCCGGCTTCGGCCACGTGCTGCGCGACCGAACCTTTCGCCGCTACACCTTGGTGGTCTGCGCGATCTACTGCGCGTGGTTTGTCTACTTGACCCAATCGCCATTCCTGTTCGCGCGGCAGGGCCTGAGCGAAGAACAGAGCGGCTGGCTGTACTTGCCGCTGACGGCCGGCATCATCGGCGCCAATTGGGTGACCCGGCGGTTGCTCGAACACTGGCCGTATGATCGCATCGTCGCTGCCGGCATCGTTTTCTTCGTCGTCGGGGGCGTGGCGTTCATGGCGGTGGCGGCGCTGGGACTGCATGGCGCGGCGGCCGTCGTGTTGCCGATGTGCCTGGTCAGTCTTGCCAACGGTTCGTCGCTGTCGCTGGCCGTGTCCGGGGCGGTCGCCAGCGAGCATGGCTATGCGGCCACCGCGTCGGGGCTGGTCGGGTTCTGCCAGATCGGCAGCGCCGCGCTGGTGGCGATGGGTGTCAGCGCGGCTTTTGGCACAGGGCCTGGCGTGCTTGGTGCGACGGTGCTGGTGCTTGGCCTGGTCGCGCTGTCAACCTGCCTGCCACGGCCCGGATGCCAGCCAAAGGTCGTCTGAGCGCCATCCGGTACGCCGCGGGGCCCTGCGGTCTTGTGCCAGGAACGCCTGGGCGCATTACCACGTGTACTTCACGCCGATCCGCCCGACATACTGGTGGTAGTCCTGCGCGCCCCAGCTGCCGGACGCGTTGACCCATCCCGTCCAGCCCTTGGTGAAGTCGGCATGCACGCCCACCTTCAATTCATATCGGTCCTTGGGATACAAGCCCCCGACAGGCAGTTGATTGAAGGATACGGAACTGTCGACGCTGCTGTGCCACCAATTCACGGTCGCGAAGGGTTGGGCCTTGCGATTGTTGCCAAGGTCAAGCGTGGTGAACGTGCGCACCCCAAGGCGGGTAATGGTCCCATTCGAGTCGGCACGATCCACCCGGGTGCCGTTCTGCTCGGTGATGCTGTCGGTGTTGCTGTCGACATAGATGATCTGGGCCTGCGGCTCCAGCATCCAGTTTTCCCGCAGCTTGAATGCATAGCCGGCTTCCGCGGACACTGCCCAGGCCCGAGAGTCGTAGTCCACTCGCGGCAGGTCGGTTCCTTGCACCCGGTTGTTGAACCAGCCGTATTGGAACCAGGTGTCCACGTAGGCGCCCAGTTTGGTCTCGTCGTTTTGAAACCAGGTGCCGTACACGCCTGCGCTGTACCCGTTGACGCGGCCTTTTGCCTTGTAGGGGTTGCCGTCGGCGCGCGCCGTGCTGTCAGCCGTGCCGTAACCGAGCATGGCCCCCAGATGCAGGCGATCGGTCTCTGAAAACAGCTTCCATTGCGCAAGATCCGCGCCGCCCTGCAACAGGAAGAGGTCGGTGCTGACGTCAAAGTTGCCGTCGCGGCTGTGGCTGCCTTCCCATTTTCCCACCGCGCGCAACCAGATCGCGCGGCGCTTGCTGTCTTCATCCCGGAACGATTGCGATTCGATGAACTGAGGTTCTCCCAGCCGGTCGTGCATGCTCTGCACGAACATCTGCCCGACCAGGCGTTGGTTGGCCAGGTATGCCGCAACTTCGGGTCGATACAGCGGCTCTGGATCGGGTGTCGGTCCTGGCGGGGCAGGGGGCGCAGGCGGCACGGGCGGCTCCGGTTCCTTTTCAGACCGCAGGTACCAGCTCTGATCCGCGGGGGCCGCCGCGGACCCCTGGTAGAGTCGATATTCGTAGGGGCCTGCGACGGCTCGTCCGGTCAACGAAAATGCGGACGCCTGGGTCGTGGCCCCATTGATGGCGTCGACGACCTTGATGCCTGCGGCCGTGGTCAAGGCCCCGGGACCGCCGGCATTGGCAATGCGCAAGCCGGTGGTGCCCGTCGCGGCGCCGCCATCGATGACCAGGCGGTCCGAGGGGGAACTGTCATCCCCCAGATAGGTGTTCAAGCCAATCAGGCCGCCGCCAGAGCCCGTGTAATTGACGGCGGTCAGCGTCTTGAAGGTGCCCGACGAGGGAGGCGTGAACAGAATCTGGCTCGCGTTGTTGGTCAGCGAGGTCACGTTTGAATTTCCGGACATGTTCCAGACCGTGCCGTTGGTGAGCGCCACCGTCGACGTGGTGCCGGTCTCGGTCAGCGCCGAGCCGTTGAGCGTGGCCCCGGACGCGCTGATCAGGGCGACGCTCGTGGGGCCCGCCGCTGGTGCGCTGACGCCGCCAGCCAGTACCGTCACCGCCACCCCCGAAAGCCCCGGCGAGTTGACCCCGGAAGCGGTCGTCGCATCGGGGGCTGCCAGCGGATCGGCTGTGAGCGTCGAGGTTCCGATCACGTGCAGCCAGCGCGGGGCGCCCGTCACTTGCGTGCCCGTCAGTGTGACCTGGGCAGTACCGCCATTCACCGCGATGGCGTCGGATTGCGCGCTGGTCAGCGTACCGCCCGTCAGGGTCGCGGTGGCCGTGATACCGGCATCGCTGCTCAATCCCAACCCGGCCGCATCGACGCCGCCTGCCTGCAGGGTGGCATTGTTTGCATTCAAAGTGCCGTTGATCACTCGCGCGCCAAAAGCCCCCTGGCCGGCGGTGCTGACCGACGTGCCGTCGACGGACACCGTGGCCCTCGCGCCACGGGCGTACAAGCCGTGCGAATTCGTGCCTTGTGTTTGAACGGAGCCGCCGGTCAGGCTCAGCGCGACGTTGTCGGTGGCCGACGTGCCCCAGGCCGTCGCGCCGGGCGCATTGTTGTTCGTGGACACCGCCGTGACATTGGTGCCGGTCACGCGAGAGTTCGCCCCGTAACTGAGCAAGTTGTATCCCGAGCTGCCCTGGGTAGTGACGCGGGCATCCTGCAGCGTGACGGTCGAACCCATCACCGCATAGACCCCGTAGGCTGACGCCCCGGAGGCGGTCACCACCACATTCGACGCGTTGATCGTGCCGGCGTTTGCGAACAGGCCGCTGCCGCTGGCGCCCGTCGTGGTGATGGTGGTGCCGTTGAGCGTGGCGTCGGAGCCGATGGCGCCTACCCCGTAGGCGACGTCGCCGGCCGTGGAGATGGTGCCGCCCGTGACCATCATCCTGCCACGCACGCCATTCAGTGCGTTGGCCAGCGCTCCATAGGCGCCATAGGTGCCGGTGCCGTCTCGATAGGCATTGCCCCGCGTGGCAATGGCAACGTTGTTGAGCGTGACCTGACTGCCGAAGGCATAGGCGCCCGTTGCGCCCAGGCCTTCCGTGAGAATGTTGGCCTGGGTCAACGATATGCTGCTGTTGTGGCTGGCGACGGCGCCGTACGAGCCGACGGGCAGGCCGCCGACGTTGCCGTACCCGCCGGTGGTATGAATGTTCAGCCCGCCCAAAGACGTCGCGGATACCCCCGCATTCTGCGTCCAAAGCGCGGCGGCTGCGTTGCCGGAGGTCATGATGGACGTGGTAACGCCGGGCGCGGCACCGCTACGGAAGATAATCGTTCCGCCTGTTGCGTATATGCCGAAAGCGTTGAAGTTGCTTGCCGAGAATGACACCGATCCGGGGCTTGGACCGGCTGCGGGATCGACGATCAATGTCCCGCCCGTTACGGCTGATGACGTCCCCGGCGTCGTGATCGTGGTACCGCCCACCACGGTGGTGGTGCCGCTGCCCACGTTGACGGGCACGCCGATCGGTCCGGGACCGACCGTCTGCGCACAGACATCGTTTACTGCGGGTAAGAACGACCCCGTGGCGACCACGGGATATAGCCAGTGCAGCGCCGAACGCCGCGGAAATAATGAGCCTGATACTAACCAGCGTTTCATAGTGACACTCCAGAAGTTGCGATGGACAACTCACACGGTCTGACTTGATGAAACTGGCAATATCTGTAATTTGGCGAAAAGCCTAACACACGACTGAAAAAATGGTCGCAAAAAAAAGACTATCGGGTGGGGAGGGCAGTGGAGGGGTTTATTGTCGACTCACTGCTGGCGCACAAGATCTGTCCCCGAAAAAAACCGTAAATGGGCGCTGCAATCACCTCATTCTTGGCGGGTAATCACTCATCGAGGTCGACCCACGTACATTGCCGGTATCCCGCTGTTAAATATTGTCAACAAAAAAATCGAAGGCAGACGGCTGCGATATTGTGTCGATGCTTGTTCCTGCTCCAGCACCGATAAATCCGACGCACGATGCGTCGGTGCGCCTATTGCGATATTTTTGAATATCGCCTGGGAGAATGGGCGGGACGGGGCGACGCTCATACTGTAGCCAGGAGTGAGAAGGTCACACATACCGAATCAAGCGCTTTTCGACGATTGGCAAAGCGAGGGAGAACGACGTGTTGCTGCAGCAAGGCGGGCGTGAACAACAGACGTGGCGCACCGTGCGCCGCGTCTCGCTGGGCCTGGCCGTCGTCTGGTTGGCGCTGGTGGCCGGCCTTGGGTGGTGGATTTCGCAGGGGATCGTGTCAGCGCAATTGGCGAGGTCGGCGGCAAGCGCCGAATACGAGGCGAAAACGACTGCGCGCGTCATGGACCGGCTGTTCACCGAGATGGCGAGCGTGGCCAATATGGTGGCGCGGCAGGGCCAGGTGATTGAACTCGCCATGCGTTATCGCACGGATCCCCCAGGCGCCGCCTCGCTGACACGGCAGCAGCGTGCTGCGCAGTTCGCGAGCGACCCGCTGGTGCGCAGGGTCGGTGATTTCATGAACGCGCTGGCCACTGACCTGCGCTACGCCCGCATTTACATGAATAACATGTCGGACGACACCGTGTCGGCCAGCAATTGGGCCGAACCCGACAGCATCGTGGGCATGATCTATTCGGGCCGGCCCTATCTGATTGACGCGTTGCGCACCGGCAATGGCCATTATTTCGGTATCGCGCGTTTGAATAAATCCCCCTCCTATTTCGTGGCCAGTCGTATCGAGGACGCGAACGACGTGCCGTTGGGCTCGGTCACGGTCAAGTTCGACGCGCCAGAGGTCGCGCTGTATTTGACAGGGCGCCATGTCGCGCTGATCGTGAATCGCCAGGGGCGCGTGATCACGGCATCGTCAGAGCCGTTCATGCTGCGCAACGTCGCGGCGCTCCTGCCGCCAGGCACGGTCCTTGCGCCGGATGGCGAAGAAGCGGCAGGCGAGCGCATGGACGTGCGCGCGGCAGGCGACCCGGACCTTGCCGACCAATGGCTCATCGACGGCAGGCCCTATCTGCTGCGGCGCCAGCCCTTGTCGGGCACCCAGTATCAGCTGCTCACGCTGGCCACGCTGGAGCACCTGGCACCCATGCGCAGACAGCACTTTTGGATGACGGGGTTGGTCGCGGTGGTCGGCCTGGTCCTGATCCTGCTGACAGGCCACGTCGCCAGCCAGGTCGTCATGCGCCGACAGGATGAACGGTATGCCGCCAACTATGACGCGCTGACCGGCCTGCCTAATCGACGCGCAGTGTTGGCTGAATTGGAGCGGTTGTTCGCGCTGGCAAAGCGGACACAGCAATGGGTTCTGGTAGCGTTTATCGATCTGGACGGGTTCAAGCCCATCAACGACACCTATGGGCATGACGCCGGCGACAGATTCCTGATCGAGGTGGGCCGGCGCATGTCGGCCGGTCTCCGTGCAAGCGACATGCTGGGTCGATGGGGCGGCGACGAGTTCGTTGTGATCGGACTCGTGGATCCGTCCAGGTCCGACAATCCGCAAGGAGTCGTTGACGAAATGCGCAACCGGCTGGCGCAGCCGCTGATCGGTACCTACACCGCCGCCGAGTGCAGTTTCCATTATCGAGGTGCAAGCTTTGGCATCGTCACCGTGGATCCTGCCGTCAGTTCGTTGCAAGCCGCCCTCAAGCAGGCCGATCAGCTTATGTATGCAGACAAGCAGGCACGGCGGGCGCAGCAGGCTGCCAAAGGGGGGCAGGCGGGTGAATCTGCGCGAAGGCCGGGCTCGGACTTGGATGTGGGGTTGCTGAACAAGGTGTGATGTCGGTGGCAAGAACCGGCAGCCCTATGAGGGTTCAGCGCACTGGCAGCAGGTACTTCAATCCCTGCGTGAAGCCCCGGGGTGCGACGGTGAGATGATCTTCGTCGTTCAAGATCGCTGACTTCAGTTTCAAGCTCGAGTAATTTCTGCTCAGCAGCGCCGCTTCCAATGCGCGGTTGTCGGCAACCATGTCCACCGTCTGGTTGTAGCGTCGATCACCTTTGCGCAAAGCCTCATAAGCACCGACATAATGGTAGACATTCGCCTTCAGGTCCTGATTCTGCTTGGCGTAGGCCGCCTCGAGTTTCAAGGCATATCGCTTGTCGTACCAAAGAGAAGGGCTGCCGAGGATATAGCTGCTGAACAAGCCAGGATCGGTGAAAAGCACCTGAACCCCAAGCAGCGCGCCGTAGGAGTGGCCCAGAAAGATTGCTCTGGCAGGGTCTGCGCGATACCGAGCGGTGATGAAGGGCTTTACTTGATCGCGCAGATACTGCTGATATGCGCGCGCCTGACCGTGTATCGAATTGGGTGGTGCCGTACTTGGGCCGTTGGGTGTCGGCGTGTAATCACGCTGGCGGCTGACACCGCCGTCCTCGCCCTTGCCATAAGATAAGCCGACGAGAATGAATTCCTCGATCTGCGGGCCTTCAACATTCAGGCGGCGCCCTAGCTGCCGAACGATCGGGAAGGCGTAGTCGGCGTCCGTCACGTACAGCACGGGGTAGCGCCGCTGTGGCTGTTTGGCATAGGACGGTGGCAACGCAACGAAGACCTGGTAGCCGCGGTTGGAAACGGGATCAGGCACGTCCCATACTTCGCTGTCGGCGATCTCGTAGGGGTGCCCGTCGCCAGACTGCACCTTTGGCGTCGATGGGGCCTGGGCGTGCGTGGGAGCAATATAGGCGCCGAGGCTGGTCAATAGCGCGATCAATACGGCATGTGCAAGACGTCGATGCATGTGGATTCTTCGTTGATGAGCGCTGCCCTTGGCGCACGGGAATGATTCGGGTCGATGATGCGTGGCGTGCTTGCGCAGCCGCACGGGGCACATACTACTGAATTCGAGATGCCAGCGTGCTCGTATCGGCCTTGGCCGCGGTAGTCGTTCCAGCTAGCATTGGTCGAGGTGATTTTCGTCGACCTTCGGCGACACGTCGAACTACCGCTTCTGGCCGGCAGGGGCTTTTGCGCGCGCCGATGTCAGCAGCCGCTCGGAATCATCGACAGTTACCGTGCGACAGAACGCACGCACCCATTCCGGTCTTAGCGCAGCGGGGGGGCCGTATTGGCGGGGATGACTCTACCGGCAAGCGAAAGACTGATGGAGTGCCTCGCTTACTAGCGGGCCGGCATTTTCCTCGAGACGGCTGGCTTGCAGCGTGGACAAGTAGCTGTACACCCTGTCCTTCAATTCGTGGGGAAGGACGCCGGTGGGGGGGCACCAGACCGTGCCTTGTGTCTGGTCGGCGATACCGACGACGTAGGCCTGCGCATAGGAGGAAGCGAATTGGCGGCGAAGCGATGGATCGTGAAGCTCCGAGGGCATCCGGCCTTCAAGGGCCGCGGCCAGTTCGGCACCAGTGAAGTGCCAGGTCCTGGTTCCCTGCGCCTGGCAGACCGCGCAAGCGGACAGCATGATGACCTGTGCTAGTAGTCGCATTGGAAATTTTACCTCCTTGACCCGCCTGACGGCCCTGTCGTGTGCATTCTGTCGTCCCTGCTGGGCGCAGGTCCGGTCTCAAAGATGGTCGAGTTGATCGCGGGGGTGGAACTCCGGATCCTCTTTGCCGTCCAGCATCGCGTCCACCATGGCCTCGAAGGCGCCAGCGGCGTGGCCGAGTTTTTCGGATGCCAGGAATACGGAGCAGCCCTTTCCGGCGAATTCAAGCGCCGCCACAGTTTCTCGTTCGTCTTCCTCGCCCCAGAGATAGTCGTGAACCACTGCAAGGCCGCGATCATCCGCCTCGAAAAAATCGGCCGCTCCGCGCGCTACCGTAAAAAACACGATGAGGTCGTAGAGGTTTTCGGAATAGGTCAGCGAGCCTGCAACGAAGCACGTTCCTGTACGATCGTAGGCCGCAACCTTTATGTTCTCGGCCTCTGCGGATTTCAGGATGGCCCCCAGCGCCGCGCGGTTGTCTGGATGGCGAGCCAGCATGGCGTCGCATTCCGAAATGAGCCTGCCCAGATCCTGATTGCTGGAGGCAGCCAGATCCTTGCCTTCGGAGAGATACCACTGGCCGCCGATGGAACGCCAGTCCGACCATCTTGATGCCGCCGGCGCCGGGGCAGCGAGCCATCTGGCAAGATTCTCGCGGGACATCTGGAGATTGAGAAAGGCAGAATAGGGTTCGGACATGGTAGCCATCGACTCTCAGGTTCTGATCAACTTTGCTTTTACCAAATAAGGGCTTTCAGGCCAACTCTCGACAAGATTCGTTCAGTTCAGAGGCCGGTAGCGAGCAGCCAGCTGCGACTTTGGAAGGGTCAAGGCAATGACCGTAAAGAAGGTGCAATTGCTAGGGCTGTGTCGTCAGCACGGCCTGCCGCACGATGTCGTAGACCGACAGGCCCGGGAGGCGCGAGAAGAAGGAGCTTCTATCAGCAGAAGGTTTCCATGCCGACCACAGTGTCAGCACGGAAAGCTGGCCGTTCTTCCATGCGACGAAAGCCTCAATGGCGCCGGCGTCTCGGCCTTTTTTGTCTTCGACGGAAAAGCGGAAGGTGCGCGCGGCAGCCCCCTGGTCCCTCAATGAGCTGTCTTCTTCGCTCGACAACAGCACCGGTGTTCGCGCGTCCGTTGTCTGCTTGACGAAATAATCCTTCACGATAGCGGCACCGGCTGTTGCGAGGTCGGGTTTGTCCTTCATGTTTTGCACGAAGAGCCAAACCAACCCGACATCCTTTCCGTCCTTACGCCTGACCATGTGCAGCTCGGCAGGAAGCGGGCCGTGAAAATCGTTGATAGGAATGTCCCATCCTCTCGGAATGCGAAGCGTCAGGTCCTTGGCGCCAATACGAAGCGGGATCGCCTGCATTTCCCGTCCGAAGCTCGACTGCCGCCCATCTGCCCATGACAGGCCGTCAATGAACGAAGCGGCGTCTCGGTCGACTTTACGTACCAGGTCGTTCGCGGCCTCCATGCTGGCGGCACTGCTCACATCGACGATGAAATAAATGCCCAACGCCTGCTTTTCGCGGGCGAAGCAATAACCGATCGCGGCGCTCTTTGGCTTTCCGCTTTCGGCCTTCTGGGCCAGAAGGGCCGCCTCTGTCAGGTCGTCCGAGGTCGTGGAGACTGAAGGTATAAAACCGATTGCTTCCACTTCGAACGTGCAGATACGCAATGCTGTGGCGGGCGCTTGCAGGTTATAGCCCACAATACTTGTCTCGAGCTTCGGGGCATCTTTCTCCGACTCGATCTTTCCTATGACCTTTACGTTGCCGATGGTGTTTGGCGGCTTCGGTTCCATTGGCACCATCTTGACTGCCGCATCCCGAGGAACGCGGCTTTCAAAATTCAACGCGGGCGCTGAAAAATCGAACTGCTGGGTTACCCAGGGCCCGCCATCGGACGAAGTGTCGTTCCCTGTGGCGAAAGCCGTTCCAATGGTGGGTGGGACCCAAATCGACACCGCCAACGTCGTATTGGCAAGGATAAGATACGCTTTCCTTCTGTTCATCTGTGTCGCTCAGAAAGACCTTCAGGGTTGTGGCGATCCTGTCGCATTTTAATGATGGAGCGGATCTTGGCCATTAGTCAAAGGCATCGTCTGCACGATTCTCCGAGGTAGCCAGAGGCTTTCGAGCGTCGGCAAGAGGTCCACAGGGGCTGATATTGCATCGCGGTCTGTTCTTCATCAACTGAATTGGGACGTTTGAATGCGTGGTTGGAACAACGACTTGCGCAAGCCATTCAAACGCGTACTTTCTGGCGTCCGGGCCAAGCCTGTGAGCAGTCTTCGAGCACGGCCCGCTTCCGAGCCGAAGCGGAGCGTGTATGAGACAGGCGGATACATCGGATTGCCGAAGCGATTCAGGCATGGAGCACGTTGAGCAGGTATCGGCATTGCTCGCATGCGAAATAGCTGACGGCCTTGTCCACGGCAAAGTCCAGTTGATCGCCTGCCACCAGGCGTCGTGTCTCGTCGCCGTAACCCAGTTCGAGCACGCCCTTCAGCAGCCATAGCCGCTGTCGGTACGGTTTCGAATGCCATTGTGGATAGTCGATGCGGGCACCGGCAGGCAGCTCGATTTCTATGAGCTCGGTGCCGGTTTTTTCATCCAGTTCTGCGACTTGCCGCCGGACGTATCCGGTGGCTGGGTCACGCCAAGTCGTTTGATCCGCCTTGTGACGGAGCAGGAATGGGTTGGGGGAGGGTGCCGGGGCCAGCAGCTCTGTCAGCGCGACCCCAAGGCCCGATGCAAGGCGGCCGAGCACGGCCGCTGTCGGGCTGCTGTCCCGTCTCTCTATCTTCGAGATCATTGCCTTGCTGACGCCGGAGCGCTCGGCCAACTGGCTAAGACTCAGCCGCTGGGCAGTCCTCAATTCAGAGATGCGTTGTGCAATGACGTCGTCAACAGCCATCGGGTTTCCTTTTTCAAAGATGTCTCATATAGTAGACGAATCGTACTCTAATGTGAAACCCGAGGCCCCCTTATGCGTACCGTCCATTGCACCGAAGAACGCCATGCGGCAGCCATGCTGGCTATCTTTAACCACGCGATCCTGAATTCCACGGCGCTATACGACTACAAGCCCCGCCCGCCCGAGGCCATGTCCGGTTGGTTCGAGACGAAACGCAAGCATGCCTTCCCGGTCCTGGGATTGGAGGACGAATCCGGGAAACTGCTGGGCTTTGCATCCTATGGGACGTTCCGTGCTTGGCCTGCCTACAAGTACAGCGTTGAACACTCGATCTATATCCACGATGCATGCCGCGGCCAGGGGCTAGGCCGTCGCTTGCTGACCGAGCTGATTGAAGAGGCTCAGGCAAGGGATGTCCACACCATGGTGGGCGGGATCGACACCACCAATCGGGCAAGTATCGCCCTGCACGAGCGCTTGGGCTTTCAGCCGGGCGGGGTCATCAGAGAGGTCGCCTACAAGTTCGGAAACTGGCTCGACCTGGCGTTCTATCAGAAGGTGTTGAGCACACCGGCCCATCCGAACGAAGAATGACGACGACCGATGCCCGCTGCTGGCCGTTTGCAGGCCTTGGTGGCCGTCCGTTTTCAACTTGGATCGGGCCGGAGCGGCAGCCTAATCCTGATCTAGCTCTTTGTGCTTCTGGAAAACCTGCTCCCTGTGCACTTTCAAGAATTTCCTCTGTCGAGGGTGAAAAGCGCCGACGTTGGCTGGGCACCTCACGAGAAACCCTGGAATACCGGCTCTTCGTCACAAATCAGATATGGAGCACGTCCAGCAAGTATCGGCATTTCTGGCATGCGAACTAGCCAATGGCATTGTGTATTACGAGGGGCGATTTCCAATCCACGCGGAAAAACGCAGTAGATAGCCATCGGGGTCTTGCACTAAAAATTGATGGACCCCGATCTCGATTTGCTCGCTCCGATACCAACGCTCTTGCGGTTCCCGGTACAACGGCCAACTGGCGTCCAGTAATCTTCTGTACAGGGTGTCGATCGACCTCACCTTGATTTCAAAATTCACGCCACGGCCCAAAGGCGCTTCGAGCGGTGCTGTGATCCAGCCATCGTCGCCGCGGACCTCTTCGAGCATGAACTGTGCGCCCTCCCGGTCCAAGAAGACGAATCCCTCCTCCTCGCGCTGATAGACGACCTCGAAGCCGCACAGGTTGATCCAGAATTGCCGGCTTCGCTCGAGGTCTTTAACCATTAATTCCGGGACCATACGCGCTCGGTAGGATTTGTCTTCCATCGTCTCTCCTTTTTATTGGGGCCATGATAACGCCCTAGGTCCTTGGGCGCTGGGAAGCTCTCGCTCGTTGCCGGAATCTGAGCATCTCGGACGCTCGCTTTCGACCCAAAGCGGCCGGTGAAAGACCCAGCGACCCTGCTCGTGTAATATTTCGAAACCATCCGCTTTGAGCGAAAGCAAATCGGCGAACAGTATGGCTGAACCAGGGAGGCATATGACCGATATCGAGCCATCGTCGCGGGACATTCATTTGCTAACTATTGACACCTTGCTTGCAGATCTTATTTGCGGCCGTGCAGTGGGTACTGGCGGCGGTGACAAATTCGCGATGTCATCCGATGACGCGCGCGCAGTCCTCGACTGGTACCGGCAGAATCGCGGCAAGTGGCAGGCGAATTTGTCGGCCAGTGATGCGGAGGCAGTCATAGATAGAATTGGCACTCCGCCGCCAACGACGGAAGCAACGGCCGAGCCAGTGGGCGCCCGCGCTGTCAAGGTATTACGCCTCGTGAAGGTTGAGGCGCACCGTTTCGCGGGGTTACATGCTTATGGCGAAGCGAGTGCGCCTCCGGCGTCTTTCGTCTTCAAACCGGAAAAGCCCGTAACGCTGCTGGAAGGCGTAAATGGTTCGGGTAAGACATCGATCGCCAATGCAATTGTCTGGTGCTTAACTGGTCACCTTATCCGGTCTCAGCGGCTGCCGGAGGAAGGGCCGGTGGAGTTTGTCTGCGAAATTGCTCGAGACGATGGAGCGGACACATCACATCTCATTTCGGCGGTCACACCATTACCGACCAAATCGGCCGAACTACCTGCTGCAGGCCAGCCGATCCCCGCAGATACATGGGTCGAAGTGACACTTTGCGATTTGAGCGGCACATTATTGCCGCCATTGCGTCGCTCACAAACCCGTACAGCTCGCGGCAAGATCAACGAAACCCCACCGGATTTAGAAGCTACAGGGATTGATCCGATTGGATGGCGGATCGCCACGACTATGCCGGCGTTGCTTCCATTCCTTTCGATCGGTTCAACCTCACAGTTGGGCGAGGCAGTAGCGCGGCTAACCGGCTTAGCGGATCTCGTAGATCTGGCCCGACACGCGGAAAAGATGGCTGCCCGCCTTGGAAAAATCGAGGCCGCCACGCTTGAGAAACAAAGGCTGGAGATCGCGGGCCGCTATCAACAAACAGTCGACGACCTCGCAGCAATTCTCTCCGAAACACCAATTATCGCGTTCGAAGGCGAACCGCCGGCAGTAGACGCTGTAGGGGCTAAAGAGCGAGTCGCCGAAATAGCGCAGCATTTTGTTGAAGTCAAAGCGAAGGCGCTTAGCGAAGCGCAAGAGGTGCTTGGAACAGGGTTCGATCCGGAAAATAAGCAGGCTCGCGACGATTTGGAGGCGAGTACTCGCCCGGCAATCGAAGGACTAAAAACGATTGGCGACCTACCATCGATTGGCCGCCTCTCCGCGCTAAAAGTGGACGCTATCGAGGTCGCCACCGTCGTCGCATTGCTGGCGCAAATTGAAGCTGAAGCGGAGACTTTGTCAACCCTCGCTGCCAATCCTGATCGTGCGCGTCGTGCGCAACTCTATGCCAAGGTGTCCGAGTGGATGCATGACCATGGTCATGTTGACGACGGCGCTTGCCCCGTTTGCATCGGCCAACTGGGGGGCGTGTGCGATCCAGTGACGGGTGCGCTCGTTACCGACCATCTCACGGCAGCAGCACGTAACCGAGGGGTGATTTCCCGGACCATTGCGGAGTGGTCGGCGTATTGGTGCGGGCGTCTTCTTCAGGAACTTCCTCCGGCGATAAGTGGCGAAGTGCGCAAGGATCTGCCCAGTTCTCCTGCCGCGCTGCTCCGCGCTGGTTTGGCTGATGATCTTTTCGCAACAGAACCATACCGTGGCACCTTGGCAGCGTTGCGCACAGATGCTGTCTCCCTGATAGATGAGAGACTCCTCTCACTTCCGGAGTTTGTAGAGCCGCCGGCGCCATCTCTACCGTCTGCATTGCAGGCCGCCTCCGTTCAACTGCAACAAATGATCGGTCGCACTGCTCGGGCTTTAGCCTTTGCCGAGTGGCGTGCGCGGAACGGAAGCGCGCTGACAGCCTTTGTGCATTCGGTGCGACGCGGCGACGACGGAGATGCAAAGGCAGGGCGTGCAATCGGCAGGCGGTTGAGCGCGCTTCTCACAATTGTGGAAGATGTCGCACCGCTGAACTTGGCGAGCGAACAGATTCGCCGTATGGAGGTGGCACGCAAAGAGCATGAGGCAAAGACAGAACGTATTGCCGCATGTGGGCGAGCGGTAATCGCGCTCAATCTTCTGGTTCCGCTCGGCCATTTAGCACAGGTGCAGGTCGACACGCTACGCCGCAAGCTTCATAGCAGATCAGAGTTTTGGCGCCGCGCGATCTATCGCAATGCCACGACTTTTGCGCCCGACCTTACGGGCACGGATATGAACGCGCGCGGTGTGCTGGACCTCAAGGTTGGCCGAGATGGGGTCACGGCGTCAGCACAGCACATCTCTAACGCTTCAGCCCTGCGTGGCGCCCTGTTCGGCTTCTTTCTTGCATTTAGGGAGCATGTGCTATCAAAGCGCGGCGGACTTTCACTGCTCATTCTCGATGATCCCCAGGAACTTCTCGATCACGACAACCGCCAAAGACTGGCGCACGGGCTTGCTGCAGTCGCCCAGGCCGGCGCTCAATTGCTCGTCACCACCCACGATCGTCGTTTCGCCCGTTCGCTCGTTGCGGAGAACCGCTCGTCTGATCGTGTTCAACATCTTTCGGTTCATGCGGTCAATAGCGTCCATCCAACCCTGAGCCTGTCGCCAACTGTAGAGGAAGTCGACCGGCGTCGGCAAGCCTTCGTCAGCGATGTTGATTCAGCGGCCGCAGCGCAAAATTATGCATCAGACCTCCGCGTATTTATTGAGGGACGACTGAGCGATTTGTTCGATGATTTGGCAGAGCCGGCCCACGCGACATCGACACAGGCGCTCACACTATTCCCGTTGCTTGATCGACTGCGCGCGCTCATAAGCGACGGGAAGGGGGAATTATTCTCCAATTCGATATTGCGGCGTTTCGTTGACGACCCTGGGCTGGTCAATGGTGCGGCGCCGAGGCGTATTCTCAATAAAGCCCATCACAATGAACGGGCATCCATAACATATGTCGATGTCAAGGACGTCGAATCAGACTTCGTTCGTCTACGAATTGGGATCGAGAAAGTTCATGAGCAATTCCGGCTGCACCGTTGGCGGGAACCGCTGGCGCCTATGAACGCCTCTGAATCTAATGTCGTTGGGCTGTCGATCATGATGCGGCCGACATTTTCGGTGCCGATCTGTCCTGACATTGCGGCCTTCTCTCGCTCAGTCTCGTCAGCCGGTTCGCAGGACTTTGCCGCCGAACAGCTCAGCGGAGAATGGTTCGACGGAAAGGCGCTATTTTACGTTCGCGGTGAGACACTGGGTTTTGCAATTCCGTCGGGCTCCGTTGCTATTGTGGAGGCTGAGCCCTATCCCGGTCGCGACAGAAACCTGGTAATTGCACGGCATCAAGGTAACGTGCTTGCGCGTCGGCTACTTAGGGCGTCGGGCGCACAGGGAATATCACTCGCCGCGCAAGCGCCTGATCCTCGAACTCCGCGCCCGACGTTGACTTACGACGAAAGCAAAGTTCGGCTGTTCCGCGTCGTCGGTGCCATATTCACCGATATGGCACCGCCATCTGGTAGTGGCGAAGCGACAGTGATCGACACAGTACAGGAACTTGGCCAGATCGAGGTCGCATATCGTGTGCGTGAAGAAAGTGCGGTACCTCTCGCACTACCTGGTCAGATCATTCTTGGCGGTGCCGAACTGACGCCAAGCGAACTCGATACATGGGAAGGCAAACTCGTCGCCGTTTCGCTTGCGGATGGGAGCAGCATCTTTAAGCGTGTTGGCGCGCGCCTTCCCGGTGGCCTTGCTCATATTCGCCAGTTCGAGACCATCGGTGGTCTTGGGGCCTCGATGGTAGTCGCAACGGAGGTGTTGGACACGGCCACCCACGTCCCAGTGATGGTTTCCGCCCGACGGATTCTGGGAGTGCTCTATGAACAAGCATAAAGACAGATGAGTGGCATCAAATGAACTGGATAGAATGAAATGGACCGAATCGAAAGACTCCTGAGGTTGGGCTACCTGCCGTCCCAGTTGCCGCCGGCGTTCAAGTCGGGCGACCTGGCGTTACACCATGCAAATTTGTACGCTGCATGGGCCGCTATGCCTTCTAAGTCTCATGTTCCGACGTCCCCAAGATCAAAGTCAGAACTGTTTAGTGTCGCGCGCGCTGGCCATCAACGCCGGGCGACGGGCTTACCAAACCCGATTGCTCAGACCTTCCTGAGCAAGGCCGTCGTCGACAACTGGGCCAGCATCATTTTGAATTTTCGCCGTTCGAAAATTAGTGCAAGCCATCCCCGATTTCGACGCGACTCCAATCGAGCAGCAAGCTTGCCGTCCATGCAAACTCTGTACGAGAGACGTTTATTACAAGGCGCCGGATATCGCTACGTCCTTCGAACTGACATCTCACGATTCTTTCCTACTATCTACACGCACTCCATTCCTTGGGCGTTGCATGGAAAGGCAGCAAGCAAAAAGAATACTAGACCTACTCCGAAATTTTTCGGCAACCTATTGGACCTCGCCACTCGTCAAAGCCAGGATGGTCAGACATTCGGGCTATCGATCGGTCCGGATACTTCGCACATCATTGCCGAATGCATCGCAACGTCGATCGACGTCGACCTAGAACGCAAGCTGAAGGGCAAACTCGCCGGTTTTCGTTACGTTGACGACTACTACCTATTTTTTGAAACGCAGGACGATGCAGAGAAAGCACTCGCTGCCTTGGTACGGTGCCTTAGAGATTTCGAACTGCAAATAAACTTCGAAAAGACCCGTATATGCCGCATCGACGAACTGGAAGAGGATTCCTGGACACACGCACTTCGCAGCATCGCCATCTCGTCCAGCGGTCAACGGCAGCGTTCAGACATCAACCACTACTTTGAACTGGCGCGTGATCTCGCCAAGCGACATGCAACCGATGGCGTCATGGTCTACGCTCTGCGCCGCGTCGGCTCAGTGATTCTTCGGTTGGAGAATTGGGACGCTTTTGAAGCGCAACTTTGTCTGGTTGCTTCCGCCCATCCTGTCACGCTCCAGTCGATCGCAAGACTCCTTTCCACATATTCAAGGTTGGGATTTCCAATCAGCAAGCAACGCGTGTCGCGCCTCATCAACTCGCTCATAGCAGAGCATGCCCCACTTGAGCACCATAGCGAGGTCGCATGGTGCCTGTGGATCTGCAAGGAGCTTAACTTGGAAATCACAGCTGCGAACGTCGACTCGGTCGCGGCAATGGAATCTTCGATCTGCGCGCTAATCTTGCTGGACCTTGACTCAGCTGGGGCTCTACCTAAAACGCTTGCACACTCTCGCTGGAGGCCATTCGAGACATCAAGCGCACTATGGGAGGAGCAGTGGATGCTCAGCTATGAAGCAGGGGTGAGAGGCTGGGGAGGCATGTCCGACACGCATATCAAGGCGGACCCGTACTTTGATGAGCTTCGTAAGCTTCAGGTTCGCTTCTACGATACGGGTGCATTGATAACTCCGCTCATTACCCCTAAGTCGAATGCACTGGAGCGCCACAATTTCAATTCGATTGCTCAGCTGTTAGAACTCGAAGATCTTGACGACGTGTTCGAGTATGAGGACGAAGAAGATGCATATGGGAGCCCAATCGAAAAGGAAGAAGAAGATGATTTCTAAACCGGCTTGGCCCGAGTGATCAGCATTTAGAAATCGGAGGTCATCTTCGTTAGAGTCCCTGCTCGTTGATCGTTTATATTGACGTGAAATGTCCAGCCATTTGGGGTAGCAACTATTGTTCTGCGAGAGCGACGGCTTGATATCCGAAGCAGACCATCGGAGAAGGATTCTGCAAGGGTCCATCCAGCCTGAAGCGGGCATTCAGCCAAACCTTCCGGATGACCGCTCCTGGCCGGGAACGGCCAGTGCTCCTGGTTGCCCGAGCGATGACCGCCAGGGCTGAGGTTCGCGGTAGCAGGATCTACCGCGGGGGTGGCTCGACGCTGGCGACTGGGGGCGAGGTAGGCGCGGCTGTCCAAGTGAGCGACGGGGTGGACCGAGGCACCCGTGACCCCTGCCAGGATGTTCTGTGAGCAAGTTCAGTGAACTTGTTGGACGAGAATCCCATGTTAAATGAACCACGGCGAACAAAGTGGATGAACCAAATCTCAATAAGTCGTTAATTTGTATGGTTTGGCGTCTGCACTTTCAATGAACTTCGACAGGCGGATCAGGCCACTCAGCTTGACGATTCTGATTAGCCGCTCGTTCTGCGTCGAGTCTGCCGATAATGTCTTGCATCGCAACATCACGGTTCCATGCTCCAGGTGCATGTTCTTCGATCGGCATATGGGCGAACTCTCGGAGTCGCTTGGCGATCCCTGAAACTTTGAAGCCGAGGGCCGCGTAGTCGCGCTGCCGATGCATGAAGAAGTCGCCGTGCTCAGGCGGATCGTCATTCTCCCACACGTTACTGAGTTGGGTTTCCAGGCGCTCCTGCTCGGCAGGAATTTCCAGAATGTCGTACATCAGCTTGCGCGGCAGAACGCGCCACTCGACCCTAATGTCCAGCGGCGCGAACGTCGGCGGTTTGACCGTCAGAGGCAGTCAGGCACATCCTTGCGTGGGCGCAGCCGCATGTCCAAGGCGGGTCCTGCCGACGTCAGGGCGCTGGCATACATGGCTGGGGTCGTCGCCTCGAAACACAATCCTCATGTACGGGCGTTGTATCAACGGTTGCTGGCCGCGGGCAAGACCAAGATGTCGGCTCTGGGCGCCTGCACGCGCAAAGTGGTGCATCTGTGCTTCGGCGTGCTCAAGACGCGACAGCCTTACAGGCCTGATTACGCTTTTTTCTACTTGACGGCCAAGACGGTATCTTCAGAGTCGGAAGCAGCCTCAGAGAAAGGCCGCTGCCGACCGCTTTCCGGTCATTCAATTACTGATAAGCTCCCATGTGGTCGCGCCCTCACCGGGGAGCTTTTTTGAGGCACAACTTTGATTTCGACAGGAAGGGGTAAATTGACAAACTCGTATTCTGCCATTGAGGGGTGATCTACATGATGGAGACGGTTCCAGCAATAGCGCCTGGAGGGTGGATCTACATAATAATGACGCGCAGCGACGGAGACAGGGTCAAGATCGGAAAGACCAAAGGCAACCCTATTGATCGGCTGGCGAAGCTCCGATGCGGCGACCCATATTTAGCAATGGTTGGGGCGTTTTTCATTCCCGAATCGAAGGGAAAAATCAAGCAAGTCGAAAAGTATGTGCATAGTTGGTTTGCAGAAAAGCGGATTAGGTTTCAAGAGCACATTCGTTCGCACGGGGGTAGTCCCGCATATACGCTAGATGACCCTGATCTTATCCCCCACTCCGAGTGGTTCACGATGGACCCGCGTGAAGCAGAACACGACGTGCGCGGCGCACTTCAGAGTTGCCTCGCCGGCGCGCCGATTTCCGTTGCGAGCTGGTTTAACGCCGGCTCATTTCCCTGCCTTGCCTTTTACACTCAAGATATGTTGACCCAGATGTTCGGAAAGCCAGCAAATATAGATGACGATTACGAGTTAGGCGATGAGCTTGAAGACATTCCATGGGATGCTTGGTAGGAGCAGTGACGTAATCCCGCGCTCCGAAATAGCGAAGTTTGGCTCGCCCCAGGGGGCGGGGCCTCACTGTCAACGCTTGGCGGGGCTGTTTTTCCCATAAGCGAGCCAAAGAACCGCGTCCAATTCTGCAAGCGTCTTAGCGGGGTGACGCGGGTTGGCACGCAATGCCATGCGAAGGCGCTGGGCCAGATCCACATAGGCCACACCTTCCGACGCGCCTCGCGGCCCGCGGAACTTAATGTCTGTCAAGAAAGCCAACACAGGCTGGTTCTTCACTGGATACAGCTTCGGAAACCTAAGGCATAGCATTTCGGACAAGAATGCGCCGCGAGACTGGACGCCTTGCCTGCTCAGCGAGTCGATCTCCCTCACGACGGTGTCATCTCGTTCTGAAGAGGGAGAATTGACGATGCGAAGAAAGGATTGACTGAGCTTGTGAAAGTCGCTCGCCTTGCCTTGACGCTCCCAACCCGCACCTTGCAGACGATCGTTGAGCTCGGAGCTCCAATGCTCGGGCAATGCGTCGTAGAAATCATGGTTGGACATGCGCCTTTCGGCGGACGCTCTGAAGATCTGCATCAACCCAGCCCTGTGTCTTGAATAGCTCTCTATCTGTTGCCGGCGCCTGCGCACTATCGCGGCCGCGCCAGCAATCCGCGGTAGCTTCAAAGCCTCAAGCAGTTCCTCGGACGAAGATTTTCCCTTTTGACCGATCGGTCCGCCTTGAGGAGCCTCTCGGTAGATTTTGAGCCAGTCTTCCGACACGCTGATACACGCCTGTTCCATTTTCTTTATCCAACCGCGTGCTTCAGCAAACTGAGCCGTGCTTGGTTGGAAGTAGACGTTTGCTTCATGGTTCCTTGAGAACGCAGCACCGGTCAAGTTGGACGAACCAACCAAGGCGTGAAGGCTTCCATCACCCTCGCGCCAAAACATCGCCTTAGGATGGAAACCGTCAATGTCTACTGCGACCATGAACTGCCCACCGAGGCGGTTTGGCAGCCACTGCATCACCTTTTTGCAAGCCTCCTTACGCGTGATGCCAAAGTCCTTGCCGACAATGAACCGAAACGCGTCGCAGCCATCATTTAGCTTTGCCGGTGCCTCCCAATGGGTCAGGTAGGCCGATACGATGTACAGTTCGACCGCCTTCTTCAGCGCGCTCGCATAGTAATGTTCCAGGAGTTTTTGTCCGCTGTCCGGCAGCAACACTAGGTTCATTCGGAATTTCCTCTCTCGTCGGACCCACAGCTTAACGATTGCGAACGCGAGTGAATTTCCACACGACGAGCCTTAATTGGACGTTATTCTCGTAATTTGAAGGCCGCTCTGGCTCGGCTTCGGGACATTCAGACGCGAATAGCGTAGGCTATCGCCGACCGCGGATGGTCGCATGCTGCTGCCGGCGTCTTCCATGCGCGGCGATGGACAACGTCGTGCGTGTGGTGGCCAGCATGCGGGAATCCATGCGCGGCTTGACGTGGGGACGGGGTCGTGGGCGGGGGCTTTCTGCTCGGAGCGAGGGCCTGGTGCTGGCCCGCGAGCCCGGTGCGTGCGTCAGCGTACGGACCTGTCGTGCTGGGGTGCGGGGCTGGCGGCCGCTCTGCGCATAAATCCGCCTGGCCAGCGTCTCGGCCGCTCTGCCATACGCGGCCCAGCGCACGCTAGCGCAGCGGCACCATCTCGCATGCCAACTCGGCGAACAATTAGCACATCTCGCTCCGTCGTCATTTGCAGATCGGCGCTCAAAATGCTCCAGTTCCACCAGGGTCGCTTGCCACGCCCGGGTTGCCGGTCATGGGTCATGGCACAGACGCGGCAGCCGCGCTGGCTCGGAATGTCGATAGCGAGGTCGACCGCGCCGCGATACATTTGCACGCAGTAAAGTTGATCGACCTGTGGCTGAAGTAGTTCATCGAGCCGTCTGCTCGGTAGATGGTTCATGGCCTGCGTGATTCGGCACGGACTGCTATTGGCCGGTGCTGGACAAGCGCAAGCGGTACTCGGTGACACAGCGCTAAACGATTGCTGGGCAACCAACTCGAGCTTCGCCGACGTACGAGAGCTCAGTCGTCAGCTCCCTGCCAAGGTAGCTCAGGTAGGCTTCAGGCTGCCCGACAATTCGAGGCTTGCATAGCGTCAATGGTTGAAAGCCGAATGAACTGGCGACGCCGAGTTGAAGGTCTCCTCCGATGCTTGGGAATGACTCGTCGTTGATGCAGTCCTGAATAACGTAGCGCGGCATCCTGCTAATCGGTCTTCCCGGAGAGGACGCTCCCGACAGTGCTTCAGACAGTCTTCTCGCCATCAGCTCCTTCTTGTCCCCCAAATACAGGAATTCGCCAGTCCGCATTCCATTTTTTGCCGAGGCGCCAAGCACGTACATGCCGTCACTGATCTGGGGCCTGAAGTGAACAATCGCGAGCGCTTCTATTGAGTGGCAATAGCCAAAAATAGCCGCCTCGAATATGGCATGTTCCCCCACTCGACCCTTGTAGTCGTCGAACGTAAGCTGCAGGTAGGTATGAACATATTGAGCAATATCGGCCATCGAAGGAGCGTGTCCTGCCGGCGATGTTAGATTGTTGAGGAGTGGAGCAAGTGAAAGATATGCGTTCTGCCCCATAAGAGTGTTGCCGGCGAAGCAAAAGCCAATCGAATGGAAATAGCTGACCTTCGAAAAGAAACCGTTCTCTCCAGGTTCACGGCAAATAATCTGAAGAGGGAAAATCTTCGCGCCATCCTCAAGCAGTATTCTTTCCGTCGGCGATGCACTGATACGACTGTCTGCGGCGACCCACAGTGTCGGGTGCTCTTGCAATTCATTGTTAAGCCAAATGGCGATCGCCGTCATGCTGCGCTCCAAGGTTCCATAAGTTCGCCTAGCACTAGATTATTGCCCAGTTGGCGGCAGACCGCTCTTGGCCGCGAGCGGACGTCGGCGACGGGCCGCGTCCGACGCAGTGCGGTCTTCCAGCCAGTGATTCCGGCCCAGAATTGCAACTCCGGTTAAAGCCGACCGTACTCGTATTGGTTTAAATCAGCGATCTGTGTCAAATTTCTGCTGCAGAAAGGGATTCCTCGAAAATTGCTTGGCAGCTACGAAGTTCTGCCGCAGGCTATGTCTATCCCGCTCACTCAGAGCGAAAAGGATTCATCAAGATTGGCTTCAGCGAAGTCGACCCCTTTACCCGCCATGACGGAAGCCACCGTGACCGAACCGCCCGCCACTGAAATTTCAGCCGAAGCCGCCTCCCATAAGGGCGAATTTTTCCTGATCGACGCCAGCTTCCCGGGCAACGGCGGGGTTCCCGGCATAGCAATCGCCAACGAAGCGAAGCTGATCCATCCGGGAATGCACGTCGTCTCGCGTCCTGACGGAACGCCTAATCAGTATCCGGAGCGTCCTCACCTGGTCCATGTACCGGAGAAGGGCGCAATGCCACGCGATCTGGAAGAGCTTGCCGGCATATGGGTTGTGTCCGAGCCTTTGAAGCAGCTGTTTGAACAAATGGACGCCGAGGCGTTTGCATTTGTGGCCTGCGACTTCAGCCTTGCTGACGGCAGCCCCGGTCCTCGGTACTACCTGGGCAATGTGCTGCGCAGACTCGATGCCCTGGATGAAGCCTCTTCTCGCGTGAGGATCAAGCTCGACCACAATGACCAGACCGGCGAGGACGAGAAGCTTTATAGCCTCGTCGGCGGGGCCAGTTTGGTGTTCAGAAAGGATGTTATCGGAGATGCCCATATTTTCCGCCAGGATCGCATGGGCGCGCCTCCCATCTGCGACCGCGCGATGTTTGACGCATTGCGTGCGGCCAATTTCTCCGGCGTACGGCTGCGCGATGTCGCCGATCTCTGAGAAAGGCGCCTTCAAACGGATTCTTGAATGAGGTTGTGCGCCGGCATTCAGGCGCGGCGCCAATATTCGGCGATGACGCCCAGCGTTGGATGCACCGCGGCCTCCCCAGTCCCGCCGTAGTCGCGCTGCCGCCCCATTCCCCGATGTCGAGCAAAGCAGATATGCGGTCCTGCGCATAGCGCCGTCTGTGCGCCGCGCCTACCATGCTGAAAACACAAGAACCCCCAGGGTGGAGACAGCATGAGAATGGCAAGTGCGCTGACCGCGGTCAGCCTGTGGCTCGGTGCGGGCCTAGTATCGGCGGCGGTGGCGGCCGGGGCGTATCCCGACCGGCCGGTCAAACTGATCGTGCCGTTTCCGGCCGGCGGGGCCACCGACCTGATGGCGCGCTCGCTGGCGCAGGGGCTGGGCGAAAAGCTGGGCCAAACCGTCGTGGTGGAAAATCGTGGGGGGGCCGGCGGCGCCATCGGCGCCGAGGCCGTGGCCGGCGCCGCGCCCGACGGCTACACGCTGCTGTACTCGACCATGGGCGTGCTGACCATCAATCCGTCGTTGTATCCCAAGCTGCGCTATGACCCGCAGCGCAGCTTCGCGCCGGTGTCGCTGACCAACCTGACCTCCAACCTGCTGGTGGTCAACCCCGCGCTGAAGGTCGATTCGGTGGCTGCGCTGGCCGAGCTGGCACGCCAGCGGCCGGGCGAGCTGACCTTCAGTTCGTCGGGCAACGGCACCACCAGCCACCTGGCGGGCGAGATGTTCAAGACGGCGGCGCATGCCGACATCCGCCACATTCCCTACAAGGGCACCTCGGGCGCCATCAATGACTTCCTGGCCGGCCGCATCTCGATGATGATCGACACCTCGTCCAACTTCATTGAGCAGGTCAAGCAGGGCAAGGTGCGGGCGCTGGCCGTGACCAGCCGCCAGCGGCTGGCGGCGCTGCCCGACGTGCCGTCGATGTCGGAGACGCCGGGGTTCGAGGACTACGAGGTGAGCCTGTGGTCGGGCGTGCTGGCGCCGGCGGGCACGCCGCGCCCGGTCATCGATCGCCTGAATGCCGACATCCATGCGGTGATGACGTCGCCGCAGATGGTCGAGCGCATGGCCGGCTATGGCATCCAGACCACTCATAGCACGCCCGAGGCCTTTGCCGAACGCATCCGCGTCGATACGGCGAAATGGGCGCGCATCATCGAACAGTCCGGCGCGCGCGCCGATTGAGGCCCCGGCCCGACTAGGGAACTCCCATGCGTACGATGCTTCGATCCCTGCTGGCGACGGTTGCGCTGTCCGTCGCTGCCGCCTCTGCCATGGCGGCGTATCCCGACCGGCCCGTCATTCTGGTCAATCCCTATGCCGCGGGCGGCCCCGCCGACGTGGTGGCGCGCAGCCTGGCGCGGGCGCTTGAAAAGCGCCTGGGCCAGCCGGTGGTGGTGGAGAACAAGCCTGGCGGCGGTGCGTCCATCGGCACCGGCTTCGTGGCGCGCGCCAAGCCGGATGGCTACACGCTGCTGCTGGGCACCTCGGCCGGCCATGTGGTCACGCCGCTGATGCAGAAGACCGTGTACGACGGCGTCGAGGGCTTCGCCTTCTGCTCGGTGGTGGCGGTGCAGCCCATCATGCTGGTGGTCAATCCGTCGCGCGGCATCCGCTCGGTGCCGGCGCTGATCGCCCGCGCCAGGGCCGAACCGGGCAAGTGGAGCTACGGCTCGGCCGGCGTGGGCGGCGCGACGCACTTGGGCGCCGAACTGTTTCAGCAGGTCGCGGGTGTGCAACTGAATCACATTCCCTATGCCGGCGCGTCGCCTGCCATCAACGACGTGGTGGGCGGCCAGACGGATCTGGCCATGCTGAACCTGTCGGCCAGCCTGCCGTTCATCCGCCAGGGGCGCCTGGTGGCGCTGGCCTACGCGGCGGACAAGCGCTCGCCCTTGCTGCCGGACGTGCCGACGCTGGCCGAGGCGGGCGTGGCGGGCCGGGACGCGGCCACCTGGTACAGCCAGGGGGCGCCAGCCGGCACGCCCGCCGACATCGTGCGCACGCTGAGCGAGACCGTCCGCGCCGTGAACGGCGACCCCGACTACCGCCGCGTGATGCAGGATCAGGCGATAGCGTTGATGGCGTTGTCGCCGCAGGAGGCGGAGGCCTACGTCGCCAAGGACCAGGCCGCCATGCGCCGACTGCTGGGCGCGCTGGGGCTGCTGGCCAAATGAGGACGAGAGGGACGCCACATCCATGAATTTCGATTTCAGCGAACTGAGCGCTGCCAATGCCTTCAAGCTGCTGTCCAGCGTGGTGGTGCCGCGGCCCATCGCCTGGGTGGTGAGCCAGTCGGCGCTGGGGCAACGCAACGCCGCGCCGTTCTCGTTCTTCAACGTGGTCAGCAGCGATCCGCCGATCGTGGCGCTGGGCATCGGCCCGCGCGGCGGTCAGCTCAAAGACACGTCGCGCAATATTCTTGAGACCGGCGAGTTCGTCATCAACCTGGTGTCGGCCGAGCTGGCCGCGCAGATGAACCACACCAGCCTGGACTACGTGTCCGAGGTGGATGAGCTGACCCGTGCCGGGCTGGCGACCGAACCCTCGCGGGTGGTTGCGCCGCCGCGCATTGCCCTCAGCCCGGCAGCGCTGGAATGCCGGGTGTGGCAGGTGCTCGATGCCGCGCCGCAGCGGGTCATCGTGCTGGCGCGGGTGGTGGCGCTGTACCTGCGCGACGACGCGCTGCTGGATGCGCAGCGCTTTCACGTGGACACGCCCGCGCTGCGCCTGCTGGGCCGCATGCACGGCGCCGGCTGGTATGCGCACACCAGCGACCTGTTCCAGATGCGCGCGCCGGACGCCGCCAACGATCCGGCGCTGCGGCCGGCCCAGGGCCATTGACGCGCGTCACGATTTCGAATCCATAGGGAGTCTTTTGATGAAACTGCATTGGTCGCCGCGCTCGCCCTTCGTGCGCAAGGTGATGATCGTCCTGTACGAAGCCGGCATCGCCGACCGCGTGACGCGGGTGCGCACGCCGGTGGCGATGGACAAGCCCAACCTGGACCTCGTGGCGGACAACCCGTTGATCAAGCTGCCCACGCTGGTGCTGGACGATGGCACGCCGGTGTACGACTCGCGCGTCATCTGCGCCTATCTGGACGGCCTGGCCGGCGCCGGCCTGCTGCCGGCGGACCCGGCCGCGCGCCTGCTGGCCGAACGCCGCCAGGCGCTGGGCGACGGTTTCCTGGACGCGCTGCTGCTATATCGGCAGGAGCGCAACAAACCGGTCGACAAGCAGACCCAAGCCTGGCTCGATGCCTTCGCGCTGAAGACCCGCGCCGTGCTGGCCGTGCTGGAAGCCGAGGCACCGGCGCTGCGGGCCAGCCGCTTCGACCTGGGCCTGATCGCCATCGGCTGCGCGCTGTCGTATCTGGACTATCGTTTCCCGGACCTGGCTTGGCGCGACGGCCATCCGGCGCTGGCCGCCTGGCACCAGGACTTCAGTGCGCGGCCCTCGGTGCAGCGCAGCCAGCCCGACGAAACCCCTTGAGCGAAGGACGATGATGAGCCGCATTCCCCTGCCCACGCCCGACAGCATGAGCGACGACCAGAAGCGCGTCTACGAACGCATCGTCTCCGGCCCGCGCGGCCGGCTGGTCGGCCCCTTGCGCGCGGCGCTGCACAATCCCGAGCTGGCCGAGCGCTGGCAGGCGCTGGGCGCCTTGCTGCGCTTTGGCACCAGCCTGCCGCCGCGCGTCAGCGAACTGGCCATCGTGGTCACCGCGCGGCGCTGGAACAGCCAGATCGAATGGCACATCCACGCCCAGGCCGCCCGCGCCGCCGGCATTTCGGAGGCGGTGCTGGACGCCATCCAGGCCCGCCGCGAACCTGCCTTCGACAACCACGACGACGAGATCGTCTACGCCTACGCCTGCCAGTTGCAGGAGACCGGCCAGGTCGAGCCGGCGCTCTATGCCGAGGCGGTGCGGCGCTGGGCCGCGGTGGGCGTGGTCGAGCTGACCGCCGTCATCGGCTACTACACCATGGTGTCGATGACGCTGAACGCGCATGAGATCCCGATGCCGGACGACGCGCCCGCGCCGCTGGACGTGCCCGAGCAGGATGGCCGGCCGGCGCTGAGTCGGCTGGCGCCGCTGGCCTGGCAGGGCAAGGCATGACCGCCGCCAGCGCCTACGTGCCCGACAGCGTCGAGACGCCACGCATGCCGGCGGCCCCCGCCCAGCCGCTGCCGCCGCAGGCCTGCGACACGCACTGCCACGTGTTCGGCCCCTACGACCGCTTTCCGCTCTGGCATCCGTCGTCCTATGCCGCGCCCGACGCGCCGGCGCAGCGCTACCTGCGCATGCTGGACATCCTGGGCGCCGCACGCGGCGTGCTGGTGCAGCCCGCGCCCTACGGCACGCATCCCGACGCCTTGCTGGACGCCCTGGCGCAGGGCGGCGACCGCCTGCGCGGCATCGCGGTGGCCGACCCGTCGGTCAGCGACGCGCAACTGCAGGCCCTGTATGACGGCGGCGTGCGTGGACTGCGCTTTGTCGAGGCGCGCGACCCGGCCGGGAACCTGTTTCCGGGCAGCGTCGGCTTCGACCAGGTCGCCGCGCTGGCCCCGCGCATGAAGCAATTCGGCCTGCACGCGCAGCTGTGGGCCCCGTGCGACACCTATCTGCGGCACCTGCCGGCGCTGGCGAGGCTGAACCTGCCGCTGGTGATCGACCACCTGGGCAGCCTGGTGCCCGCGCGTGGCGAGCAGGATCCGGCGTTCCAGCTGCTGCGCGGCCTGCTGGCCGATGGCCGCCTGTGGCTGAAGCTGACGCTGTGCCGCGTGGGCAGCGCGCCGGACTACGAGAACGCGCGTTTCATCCACGACGCCTTCGTCGCCGCCAACCCCGACCAGGTGCTGTGGGGCTCGGACTGGCCGTTCGTGCGCATGGGTGAGTCGGCGCCCTCGGCCGACGCCCTGGTGGCCGTGGCGCAGCGCTGGCTGGGCGATGATGCCCTGCGCCGCAAGGTGTGGGTCGATAACCCGGCGCGGCTGTACGGCTTCGCCTGAGGCGCCTGCCCCGTCAGGGGCTGGCGTGCCACACGCCTTCGCCGCCGATCTCGCGCACCAGGCTCTGGATCTGGGCCGCCACCTCGGTGACGGTGCGGCCGGGCCCCTTGGCGCGGGCAAATGCCATCGAGATGATGCGGCCCATGGCCGGATCGCGCAGCGCGGCAATGCCCAGGCGGCCTTCCTGCACCTCCTGCCAGACCGCGTGCAGCGGTAGCACCGTGTACATGTGCTCGTGCTCCACGATGGACTTCATCAGCGGCAGCGAATCGGCCTCGATGAGCGGCGCGATGGTGATCTTGCGCGCCCGCGCCAGTCCGTCCAGCGCATTGCGCAGGCCGTTGGGCGCGCCGGGCAGGATGAAGGGCAGGCCGTCCAGCTGTTCGAACGCGACTTCGCCGCCGCGCGTCAGGGGATCGCCCGCCGCGCCCACCAGATACGAATCGACCGAGGCCAGCGCTTGCTCGCCCGGCGGGCATTTGTCGCCATAGCGGTACAGGATGGCGATGTCGACGCGGCTGTCGGTCAGCCATTCTTCGATCTGGCCGCTGGAGCCTTCCAGGATCTTCAGGTGCACCTTGGGGAACTGCTTGCGCAGCCGCGAGAACAGCCGCCGGATCAGCGGATGCGCGGTGGACGGCAGCAGCCCCAGCGTGACTTCGCCGGCCGGTTCGCGCGCCTCGCCGTTCAGTTCCAGTTCCAGCCGCTCGGCGTCGCCAAGCAGCGTGCGCACCAGCGGAAACAGGCGTTCGCCCACCTCGGACAGATGCACGCCGCGGCCGGTGCGATTGAACAGCCGCGCATTGCACTCGCGTTCCAGTGCGTTGATGCGGCGGCTCAGTACCGACTGGTCCTGGTCCAGGTACAGGGCGGCGCGCGAGATGCTGCCCAGTTCCGCGATGGCCAGGAAGGCCCGCCACTTGTGCAGGTCGGCGGTGACGTCCAGGCTCAGGCCCGTGGCTTTGGCAGGCGGCATGATGGATAAGGCGGCAACGAAAGAGACGGCATAAGGGTACGGCAAAAGCGGGCCGGCATGGGACTATTCCAGCCCCAGCTTGCCGCGCCGGATCACCTCGCCCCATTTCTTCGACTCGGCCTGCATCAGCGCCTGGTAGGCCTCGGGCGTGGTGGCCGTGGGAATGGCCCCTTGGTCGATCATTTTCTGCCGCAGGGCCGGCTCGGCCAGCGTCTGGGCGATGGCTTGCGACATCTTCTGCACGATCTCGGGCGGTGTGCCGGTCGGGGCGATGATGCCGTAGTTCGATTCCACGATCACATCGGGAAAACCCGCCTCCTTGGTGGTCGGCACATCGGGCAGGCCCTCGAAGCGCGTCGGGCTGGCCACCGCCAGCGTGCGCAGCTTGCCGGCCTTGATGAAGCCCAGCACCGCCGAGGCGTCGCCCGGGAACATCTGCACCTCGTTGGACAGCAGCGCCGTGACCGCGGGCGAGGCGCCCTTGTACGGCACGTGCATGATGTCGATGCCGGTTTGCTGCTTGAGCAGTTCGCCGCCCAGGTGCGGGGTGGTGACGTTGCCGGCCGAGCCATAGTTGTACTTGCCGGGCTGGCGCCGGGCGCTGGCGACGAAGTCGGCCAGCGTGGCGTCGGGCAGGGACGGGTTGACCACGATCACCAGGGGAATGCGCGCCACCAGCGACACGTACTGGATCCTGGACACGTCGTAGGGCACCTTCATCACGTGCGGCAGGCCGGTGATGGCGCCCGGCACGCCGAAGCCGAAGGTATTGCCGTCGGGCGTGGCGCGCACCGTGGCGTCCACGCCAATGGTGCCGCTGGCGCCGGCCTTGTTCTCGATCACGATGGTCTGGCCCAGCCGCTGGCCCAGCGCCGGCGCCAGCAGCCGCGCCAGGTTGTCGACCGAACCGCCGGGCGGGTAGGGCACGATCAGCCGGATCGGCTGGCTCGGCCAGGGCGCGGCGGCGTGGCCCGGGGCGGCAAAGGTGGCGCCCAGCAGCAGGGTGGCCACCGTCAGTGCGGTTGCTTGCTTCATCTGTCTCTCTCCTGTGGCGCCGGCTCAAGGCCGGCGCGTCGTTGTCATGCGCCTTCCAGGCCGAGCTGTCTGGCGTAGATATTGCGCTGGATCTCGTTGGTGCCGCTGAAAATGGTCGCCGCCAGCGCGTTGACGTACGGCGCCAGCGCGTGCACCTGGCCGTTGCCATAGCCCAGCCGCATCGCCGCGCCGCCGTATTCCTCGGCGATCTGGATCAGCAGGGCACCCAGCCGTTCGTGCGTCTCGGTGGCCCAGACCTTCAGCAGCGACAGTTCGGGCGGCAGCGGCCGGCCGGCCTTGGCCAGCTCGGCGAAGACGCTGTACATGGCGGTCAGGTCGGCCGCGTCCAGCCGCAACTCGGCCAGCCGGTCGGCGAACGCCGGGTCGGCCAGCAGCCCGCGCTGGCGCGCGATGCCGTAGATCTGCTGCAAGGCATGGTTGGCGTGCTTGGGGCTGCCGCTGAACAGGCGCTCGAAGCCCAGCAGCGCCTTGGCGATGCCCCAGCCGGCATTCAGCTCGCCGACGACGTTGGCGCGCGGTACGCGCACCTGGTCGAAGAACACCTCGCAGAATTCCTCGTGCCCCGACAGCGTGCGGATGGGGCGGCGGCTCACGCCCGGGCTGGCCAGGTCGACCAGCAGGAAGCTGATGCCGGCCTGCTTCTTGACCGTCTTGTCGGTGCGCACCAGCATGAACATGTGGGTCGCGTCCTGGGCCAGCGTCGACCAGGTCTTCTGGCCGCTCACCACCAGCTCGTCGCCGTCCACCAGCGCCTCGCAGCGCAGCGAGGCCAGGTCCGATCCGGCGTTCGGCTCCGAATAGCCCTGCGCCCATACCGCTTCGCCCGACAGGATGCCCGGCAGGAAGCGGGCGCGTTGTTCCTCGGTGCCGTGGCGGATCAGGATCGGTCCCAGCATCACCAGCCCCTGGTCCGGCGCGCGCGCCACGCCGTGGCGTTCGGCCTCTTCGATGAAGGCGATCTGGCGCGCGGGCGACAGCGCCATGCCGCCATGCTCGCGCGGCCATGACGGCGCGATCCAGCCCTGGCGCGACAGCGTGAAATACCAGTCCCTGATCTCGTCCCAGTGCAGCCGCCACGGCACGTGGCGCAGGTGCTCGGGATAATGGGCGCGGAAAAAACCGCGCACCAGCCGGCGGAAATCGGCTTCCGGCATGCCGTTCCAGTCGGCCTCGCGCGGGAAGTCGATGGCGGGCGCGGCGGTGTCGTCCTCGGCGTCTTGCGCAGGCAGCGCCGCCAGTGCGCCGTAGCGCTGGCGATGGGCCGCAGCATTGCCCAGCCACGCCGCCAGGTGCAGCGCGCTGCGCAAGTACAGGCTGACGTCGCATTCGTCGGTGTAGCCGATGGCGCCATGCAGCTGGATCGCCAGCCGCGCGGCCTCCAGGCCGGCGCGCGCCGCTCGGGCCTTGGCGCGGCTGGCCACGCTCTTGCGCAGGGTGGCGTCGTCCGGCTGCGCGGCCAGGGTATCGAGCGCGTCCAGCAGGCTGTTGGCCGCCAGCTCGACCTGCATGGCGGCGTCCACCAGCCGGTGCTGCAAGGCCTGGAACGACGCCAGCGGCCTGCCGAACTGCTGGCGCGTGTTCAGGTAGGCCACCGAGTCGGCCAGCACCTGCCGCGCCACGCCCACCAGTTCCGCCGACTGCATCAGGCGGCCCAGGTCCAGCGCTTCGTCCACCGCGTCCAGCACGGCGTCGATCGCCAGCAGCGCGTCCGCCGGCACCACGGCCGACTCGATCGCCAGGTGGCAGGCGACGGTGCCGTCGGCGCGCTCGTGGACCTGCGCGGACACGCCCGGCGTGCCGGCCGCGACGTAGAAGAGGGCGCTGCCGCGCTCGCCATCGGCCGTGACCAGCCAGCCATCGACGCCGGCCCCGGGGACCACGTGGCGCTTCTCGCCATTGAGCACATAGGCGCCCTCGCGTTCGATGACGCTGACGCCGAAGGCCGTGGCGGCCTCGCCGGCCTCCAGCTGGCCCTCGGTCTCTTGCCAGGCCAGCCCGATCAGCATTGCGCCGCCGCACACCGCTTGCAGCAGCGCGTCGCGTCGCGCCGCGTCGACCGGCGCGAGCCGCGCCAGCAGCGCCGCCGGCAGCACGCCCGCGGCCACCAGCGGTTCGGGCAGTTGTGCGCGGCCCGCTTCCTCCAGTACCGCCGCCATGGCCCGCCAGGGCAGCCCAAGGCCGCCTTGCGCTTCGGGCACGCTCATGCCGATCCAGCCGACCTCGGCGATCTCGCGCCAATAGTCGCGGTCTGGCGCGGTCGCGCTGCGCTTGCGCTGGCGCTGGTCGCGCCGCTGCAGGAAGTCGCGCGCGCTGTCGCGGATCTCTTCGATCAGGTCAGGGTCGATGCCGCTCATACGATGCCCTCCGCCCGCAGGCGGGCTATCTCGTCATCGGCCAGCCCCAGTTCGGCGCGCAGGATCTCGGCCGTGTGCTCGCCCAGCAGGGGCGGCGGCAGGCCGCCCGTGATCGGCGTGCCGGAAAAATGGATCGGATTGCGGATGACCGGCAGGGTGCCCAGTTGCGGATGCTCGACGCTGCCCAGCACTTCGCGGTGGCGCACCTGCGGGTCTTCGAACACCTGGTCCATGGTGTAGATCGGCCCGCAGGGCACGTTGGCCGCCGCCAGCGCCTGGTTCCAGTCCTGCACGGTGCGGGCGCGCATGGCCGGCTCGATCAGTCGCGACAGTTCCGGCTGCGCGGCGGCCCGTTTGGGGTTGGTGTCGAAGCGCGCATCGCATGCCAGGTCAGGCAGCCCGATCACCTGGCAGAAGCCGCGGAACTGCGAGTCGTTGCCCACCGCCACCATCAGGTGCCCGTCCTGGCATTCGAACGCCCGGAACGGCGCGGTGATCTGCGAGGCCGAGCCCATGCGCGCCGGCAACTGGCCGCTGGCCAGGTAGTTCATGCCGATGTGCGACAACGCCGCGATCTGCGCATCCAGCAGCGCCAGGTCGATGTGCTGGCCGGCGCCCGACACCTGGTCGCGGTGCCGCAGCGCCGCCAGGATGGCGCACACCGCATAGAACCCCGCCGTCAGGTCCGACACCGAATAGCCCGCCTTGACCGGCCCCGCGCCCGGCTCGCCGTCGGGCACGCCGGTCACGCTCATCAGTCCGCTCATGGACTGGAAGATCGGGTCATAGCCCGGCAGGTGGCTGTACGGCCCGCTCTGGCCGAAGCCGGTGATCGAGCAATACACCAGCCGCGGATTGACGGCCGCCAGCGCCGCGTAGTCCAGTCCGTAGCGGCGCAGGTCTCCGGCCTTGAAGTTCTCGATGACGATGTCCGCCTGTTGTGCCAGCCGCCGCACCAGCGCCTGCCCCTCGGGTCGGGAGATGTCGAGGGTCAGCGACTTCTTGCCGCGGTTCATGGCCACGAACGACGAGGTCTGCGGGCTGGGCGCGCCGTCGCGGCCGGGCAGCGGGTAGCCCTGGTGGCGCACGTCGTCGCCGCGCCCGGGGCGCTCGACCTTGATCACCTCGGCGCCGAAGTCGGCCAGCATCTGCGCCGCCCACGGCCCCGAGAACACCCGGCTCAGGTCCAGCACCTTCACGCCGTCCAATGCGCTCGTCATGTCGTCTCCTAGTGTCTTTTTTTTCTTGCGAAGTGCGGGCAGCGCCCGGCCTCGCTCGTACGGCGCCACCGCAATGGCTGTTATGCGCCCCGCTCCGGGGGCGCGCCGCTAGCGGCCCTGGAATACCGGCGCGCGTTTTTCCAGGAAGGCGCGGCGCGCCTCCATCGCGTCTTCGGTCTTGGCGATGGCCGCCGTCATGTCCTGCTCGTAGCGGTAGCCGTCGCGCAGGCTCATGTCCTCGATGGCGTTGAGCGTCTGCTTGGCCAGCATGGTCGCCAGCGGGCTCTTGGACGCCAGCTCGCGCGCCAGTTCCAGCGCGCGTGGCATCAGGGCCTCGGCCGGCAGCGCTTCCTCGACCACGCCCAGCCGGTACAGCTCGTTGCCGTCCACCCGCAGCCCGGTCAGCATCATGCGCCGCAGCCGCGAATGGCCGAACAGCCGCATGCCATGGCGCCCGCCGCCCAGCAGCCCGACGTTGATCTCCGGCAGGCCCACCACCGCGTCGGACGCCGCCAGCAGGATGTCGCACGAGGCCACGATGGCCAAGCCCGCGCCCAGCGCCGCGCCGTTGACGGCGCCCACCACCGGCTTGGCGCATTCGCGGATGGCATGGAAACACTCGCGCGTTCGGCGCGAATGCTGCGGCAGGTCGCCCGGCCCCTTGATGGTGGCGGCGCGGTTCTTCAGGTCGGCGCCGGCGCAGAAGGTCTTGCCTTGGCCCGACAGCACCACCGCGCGCACCTCGGGCGTCTCGGAAATGCGGTCCAGCACCCACGCAAGCTCGTTCATCATTTCAGTGCTGAGCGCGTTGACGGGGGGATTGGCCAGCAGGATGGTGGCGACGCCGCCGTCCAGGCTGACGTCCAGCGCGGTGTAGGGCCCGGCCAGGTTTTCCGGCATGGTCATGGTGTGTCTCCTTGTTGTCGGGTCGGTCGAGGCCGGTCAGATGATCTTGCGGTCGCGGTAGTCCTGGATCTGCGCCGCGCTCAGCCTCAGTTCGGCCAGCACCTCGTCGGTGTGCTGGCCCAGCAGCGCCGGCGCGCGGTCCACCCGCAGCTGCGACTGCCCGAAGCGCAGCGGGTTCATCACCTGCGGCACCTCGCCGGCGACGGGGTGGGGCAGGCGCCGCAGCATGCCGCGGTGCTGCACCTGCGGGTCGTCGAACACCTCGGGCACCGTGTTGATCGAGCCGGCGGGCACCCCGGCTCGCTTGAGCAGGTCCAGCCAATGGGCGCGTGGCTCACGGATGAAAATGGCGTCCAGCAGCGGGTCGAGCGTGTCCAGGTTCTTCACGCGCTGGCTGTTGCTGACGTAGCGCGGATCGTGCGCCAGGGCGGGTTGGCCCAGCGCCTCGCACAGGGTGGCGAACTGCCCGTCGTTGCCCACCACGATGACGATGTCGCCATCGGCGCAGGCAAAGGTGCGCTGCGGCTGGATGTTCGGGTGCGCCGTGCCGGTGCGGCGCGGCACGCGCCCGCCCAGCAGGAAGTTCATGGCCTGGTTGGCCAACAGGCCCACCTGCACGTCCAGCATGGCCACGTCGATGTACTCGCCCTGGCCGGTCTGCGAGCGCCGCAGCAAGGCGGCCACGATGCCCAGCGCGGCATACACGCCGGTGGTCAGGTCCACGATCGGCACCCCCACCTTCTGCGGCCCGCCGCCCGGCTTGTCATCGCGTTCGCCGGTCACGCTCATCAGCCCGCCCATGGCCTGGATCAGGAAATCGTAGGCCGGCTCGGCCGCGCGCGGCCCGGTCTGGCCGAACCCCGTCACCGAGCAGTACACCAGGCGCGGGTTGATCGCCGACAGCGATGCGTAGTCCAGCCCCAGCCGCGCCAGCGTACCGACCTTGTAGTTCTCCAGCACCACGTCGGCATCGCGACACAGCTGCTTGACCAGCGCCTGGCCTTCGGCGGTCTGCAGGTCCAGCGTGATGGAACGCTTGCCCCGGTTGGTGGCCACGAAGTAGGCGCCGTCCGCCGTGTCGCGGCCCTGCTCGTCCTTCAGGAAGGGCGGCCCCCAGGACCGGGTGTCGTCGCCCTGGCCGGGCCGCTCGACCTTGATGACGTCAGCGCCCAGGTCCGCCAGGATCTGGCTGGCCCAGGGGCCGGCCAGCACGCGGCTCAGGTCGAGCACTTTCAGGTTGGATAACAGCGGTTGCAACGGACCTCTCCTTGACTGCGATGATTTGCAGCCAGTCTAGGAGTTGGTGCGCGCCTGGGGATGGGCCTGGGGGCGCAAAGCTGTTATGCGGTTTGCGGCGTGATTCACCGCCGGCCGCGCCGGCCCCGGCTGCCGGCGGGCAGGCCGTCGCAGCGCGCATACGCCGTCCCGCGTGCCGTGTCGCCGGGCGTGCCGGCGCCGGTGATGGGGATGACGGATGGCATGAGGGAGGTTCCGGGAAGGGGCCGTTGAATCAGGCAATCCCGCCGTTGGCGCGCAGCACCTGGCCGTTGATCCAGCCGCCGTCCTGGCTGGCCAGGAAGGCGACGACGCCGGAGATGTCTTCGGGTTCGCCCAGGCGTTCCAGGGGCGGCATCTTGGCGAAGTGCTCGATCAGCTCGGGACTCTTGCCTTTCTTGAAGAGGTCGGTGGCGACGGGCCCGGGAGCGACGGCGTTGACGGTGATGCGGCGGCCGCGCAGTTCCTTGGCGAACACGCGGGTGAAGCCTTCGACGGCGGCCTTGCTGGCGATGTAGATGCCATAGGTGGGCATGTTCAGCGCCACGGTGGTGCTGGACACGTTGATGACGGCACCGCCGTCGGCCAGGCGGGCGCCGGCTTCGCGCAGGGTGTTGAAGGTGCCGCGGGTGTTGATGTCGAAGGTCTGGTCGTACAGCTCGTCGGTGGTGTCGGCCAGCGTCTGCAGCTTGAGCACGCCGGCATTGTTGACCAGGACGTCGATGCGGCCCAGTTCGGCTTGGACGTGATCGAACATGGCGCGCACGTCGGCGCTCTTGGATACGTCGGCCCGCACGGTGGCGGCGCGGCCGCCGGCCTGGCGGATTTCGGTGGCCAGGGCGTCGGCTTCGGTGGCGCTGGACGCATAGTTGATGGCGACGGCAAAGCCGTCGGCGGCCAGGCGGCGCACGATGGCGGCGCCGATGCCGCGGGATCCGCCGGTGACCAGGGCAACGCGTTGGGGGGCTTGGGGGTTCATGTAAGGCTCCGCAGGTGAGGGGGTGAGACGAATCATCGACTATTCCAAACGAAAGATAATTACCCTGATTTTGCTAACATAATTTCATTTACTTTAATAATCGGGGCCGGGTATGGATCGCTTTCAGGAAATGCAGGTGTTCGTGCGCATTGCCGAGCGGCGCAGTTTTTCCCAGGCGTCGGAAGACCTGCAGATTCCCCGCGCCACGGTGACCAACCTGATCAAGCGCATGGAAAGGCGGCTGGGGGCGCGGCTGCTGGAACGCACCACCCGCCAGGTACGGCTGACGCACGACGGCGAGGCCTATTACCGCCGCTGCGTGCGCCTGCTGGCCGACCTGGAAGAGGCGGACGGGGCCTTTCTGAACACGGCGCCCAAGGGGCTGTTGCGGGTGAATGTGCAGGGCACGCTGGCGCGGGTGTTCGTGGTGCCGGCGCTGCCGGCTTTCCTGGCGCGCCACCCGGACATCGTGCTGCACCTGGGCGAAGACGATCGCCTGGTGGACCTGGTGCGCGAAGGGGTGGATTGCGTGCTGCGCGCGGGCACCTTGCAGGATTCGTCGCTGGTGGGACGGCAGATTGCGCTGATGCCGCAGGTGACGGTGGCCAGTCCCGCCTATCTGGCGCGCCATGGCGAACCGCGCAGCCTGGACGATCTGGAAGGCCACCAGGCGGTGGACTACCTGTCATCGGCCACGGGGCGCAGCCTGCCGCTGGATTTCATGGTGGATGGGCGCAATGTACTGGTGCGCCCGGCGGCGGTGGTCAGCGTGACGGGCGCCGAGCTTTATGCCAGCGCGGCGCTGGCCGGCCTGGGGCTGGCGCAGGTGCCGCGCTACCGCGTGGCCGATGAACTGGCCAGCGGGCGGCTGAAGGTGGTGCTGCCCGATTGCCCGCCCGCGCCGATGCCGGTGTCGGTGCTGTCCCCGCAGAACCGCCAGGTGTCGGCGCGGGTGCGGGTGTTCAGCCAGTGGCTGGCCGAGATTTTCGGCCAGGCGTTTGGTCAGACGATGCCGGTCAGGTAGTACACCGCAATCACCAGGAAGACGGACAGCGTCGAGATCAGGGTGATGGCGAAGATGTCGCCATACGACTGGCGGTGGGTCAGGCCGGTGACGGCCAGCAGGGTGATGACGGCGCCGTTGTGGGGCAGGGTGTCCATGCCGCCGCTGGCCATGGCGGCGACGCGGTGCAGCACCTCCATGGGGATGCCGGCGGCGTGGGCGCTGTCGATGAAGGTCTGCGCCATGGCCGCCAGCGCGATGCTCATGCCGCCCGAGGCCGACCCGGTGATGCCCGCCAGCGACGTGACCGCCACGGCTTCGCCCACCAGCGGGTCGGGAATGGCCTTGAGCGCACTGGCCACCATCAAAAAGCCGGGCAGCGCGGCGATGACGCCGCCAAAGCCGTATTCGGCGGCGGTGTTCATGGACGCCAGCAGGGCGCCCGACACGGCGCTTTTGCTGCCTTCGGCGAAATGCGCCTTGATGCTGGCAAACGAGAAAAGCAGGATGGTGACGATGCCGGCGATCAGCGCGCCCATCACCGCCCACAGCGCGACCTGGTCGTCGGCGTTGACGGGCATGGGCTGGGCCAGGCCGGGCAGGTCGACCTGCGAACCGGCGGGGTACCAGCCGGGAATCCAGCGCGTCAGCAGGTAGTTGGCCACGCCCACGACCACCAGCGGCAGCAGGGCGATCAGCGGGTGATGCTCGCGGCCGCCGGCCGGGGTGTCGGGCTCGTTGCGCAGATCGGTGCCGTAGGTTTCACCGGCGGCCGCGGCGCGCTTGCGGCGCCATTCCAGGTAGCTGATGCCGGCCGTCAGCGTGAAGAGTGCGCCGATCAGCCCCAGCCAGGGCGCGGCCCAGGTGGTGGTCTCGAAGAACGTGGTGGGGATGATGTTCTGGATCTGCGGCGTGCCGGGCAGCGCCGTCATGGTGAAGGTGAACGCGCCCAGCGCGATGGCGCCGGGCATCAGCCGCTTGGGGATGCCGCCCTGGCGGAACATCTCGGCCGCGAAGGGGTACACGGCGAACACCACGACGAACAGCGATACGCCGCCGTAGGTCAGCACGGCGCAGACCAGCACGATGGCCATGATGGCGCGCTCGGCGCCGATCAGGCGCAGCACGGCCTGCACGATGGCGCGCGAAAAGCCCGACAGTTCGATCAGCTTGCCGAACACGGCGCCCAGCAGGAAGACGGGGAAGTAGAGCTTGGCGAAGCCCGCCATGCGCTCCATGAAGATGCCCGAGAACACGGGCGCCAGCGCCGACGGGTCGGTCAACAGCACCGCGCCCATGGCTGCGATGGGCGCGCACAGAATCACGCTGTAGCCTCGATACGCCGCCAGCATCAGGAATGCCAACGCCGCCACCACGATAAACAATCCGGTCATCCGGTACTCCTGGAATGAGAGGTCAAGGGGTGTGGGGCTACACCTTAACAAATCGATCCCGGCAGCCGTTTGACAGCGGACAGGCCCGCGCCGCCGCGGGCCTGGGGCGCTCAGTAGGTGGCGCGCAGCGTCAGCATCACGTTGCGCGGTTCGCCATAGATGCCGTAGTAGCTGGACGGCACGCGGGCGTAGTAGCTGCGGTCAAAGACGTTGTTCAGCGTCAGCGAGGCGTCCAGGTTGCGGTTGATCTTGTAGCCGACCTGCGCGTCGACGACGGCGTAGCCGCCTTGCCACGAGACGTTGTTGCGGCTGGTGCGGCTTTGCGTGCGCACCCCGCCGCCCACGCGCCAGCCCGGCAGCACGTCGGGGGTGAAGCGGTAGGTGGTCCAGACCTTGAACAGGTGCTTGGGCGTTTCGGGGTCGACGATCTGGCCTTCCTGCGTGGGGTCCGACAGGTAGCGGGTCTGCAGGTAGGTGTAGCCGGCGTACAGGTCCCAGTTGGGCAGCAGGCGGCCGGTGATTTCGGCTTCCACCCCCTGGCTCTGGGCTTCGCCCTGGGCCAGGTAGCGGCCGGGGTTGGCATCGTCCGCCACGGCGCGGTTCTTGTCGCGGATGCGGAACAGCGCCAGCGAGGCGTTGGCGGCGCCGTCCAGGAATTCGCCTTTCAGGCCGACTTCGTACTGCTTGCCGGTGCGCGGCTTGAGCGGCTTGCCGTCGGCCGTCATCTGCCAGGCTTCCGAGAACGCGTAGACGTCCGAATAGCTGGCATAGGCGGACAGCCACGAATTCAGCTGCGCCACCGCGCCGTAGTAGGGCACGAACTTGCGCACCTCGGGGTCGCGCCGGGTGTCGCCCGGCGTGGGCAGCACCGCCTGCGTGGCATTGCGATACCAGCTCTGGCGCCCGCCCACGATCAGCGTCAGCGGGTCGGCGACGTTCAGGCTCAACTGGCCGTAGATGCCCATCTGGCTGGACTTGGACTTGTCGCCCGAGGTGTAGGGCAGGTCCGGGTGGGGCACGTCGATGTCGTCGATCGACACGTTGGTGTAGTTGGCGCCGCCCGAGCGGCTGTCCTGGTTGCGCTCGGCGTAGTTGGCGCCGATCATGGCCTGATGGGTGCGGCCGAAGAGTTCGAACGGGCCTGTGGCATGGGTGTCCATGCCCAGCCAGCGGATCTGGTCTTTCTGCACTTGCAGGCGGTAGCCGGCGCGGTCGTTGGCGGGGTTGACCGGGCCGTTGATGTAGCCGTAGCGGCTGTCCAGGTCGGTCGAGCGGTAGTTCATGGACACCTGGCCGGTCCAGCCATTGGCAAAGCGGTGGCTCAGTTCGGTATAGATTTCGGACAAGGTGGTGTCGCCGCGCGCCCAGTCGGTGCCGTAGAAGCCCTTGCGCGGCGAATCGACGAACTTGCCGTTCGAGTAGATCGACAGGCCGTAGTCGAACGGCGCCATGCGCTGGCGCTGGTAGGCGGCGGACAGGGTCAGCGTGGTGTTGGCCGTCAGGTCGAATTCCAGCGCGCCGTAGACCAGGCCCTGGCGGGTGTTGGCCTTGTCGAAGAAATAATCGCGGTCCTGTGCGGCGAAACCGGCGCGGGCGCGCACGCGGCCGTCCTCGGTGATCGGGCCGGTGGCATCCAGCTCGGTGCGATAGTTGTTCCAGGATCCCGCCATGACCGCGCCGGTCAGGCTGAAGGCGTCCTGCGGGCGCTTGCGCACCAGGTTGACGGTGCCGGCGGGGCTGCCAAAGCCTTGCAGCAGGCCGGCCGGGCCGCGCAGCACTTCCACGCGGTCGTACAGGGCCAGGTCGAACTGCGGCAGGTATTGCAGGGCGCCGTTGGCCGGGATGCCGTCGAACTGCACGTCGGCCTCGTAGCCGCGCGCGGTGAAGTAGGCGGTGCCGTCGCCGTAGGTCATGGCGCTGACGCCGGTGGTCTGGCGCAGGGCATCTTCCACGGTGACCATGTTCTGGTCGTCCATGCGCTGGCGCGTCACGATCGACACCGAATTGGGAATGTTGCGCACGTCGGCGCCGGTCTTGCTGACGGTGGCCTTGTTGGCGGTGTAGGACGGCACGCCTTCGGTCTGGCCGGGGTCCGACATCCTGTCAGCCGAACCGGTGACGCGCACCGGGCTCAGTTGCGGCACGGCGTCGTCGGCGCGGGCCAGGGCGGGCAGGCACGCCTGGGCCAGGAGGGCGGCGGCCACGGTCAGGCGCAGGCGGCGGGGTGCGGGTTGGGGGAAGGCAGCGGGGCGTGGGCCAAAAGCGACAGGGAGGCGTGCGGCGGGGGTCATTTTCTTTTGAAAACAATGGGAATCATTTGCATTAATGATAAAAAGCAAGTTCCCCGAACGCCGGACAGAAAATGTCGAAAAACGGACATAACTGTCTGCCTGCGCGTCGTTTGATCCATTGCTATCGAAAAACCGTCAATGCGAGAGTTTCCCGTCGAGGCGCCACCCGTGGTGGCACGCTCGTTTCACTATGAAGACGGCCAGCGCCAGGAGCCGCATTCGCACGAACGCATCCAGCTGATGTATTCGCCCACCGGCATCATGCGCGTCATGACCGAAGACGGCGCCTGGCTGCTGGCGCCGATGCGCGCGCTGTGGATTCCGCCGGGCGTGGCCCACGAGGTGCGCATGGTGGGCCAGGTCACCATGCGCTCGGCCTTCATCGCGCCGGACGCGGCGCCCTGGCTCTGGAAAGACACCTGCGCGCTGGACGTGGCGCCGCTGATGCGCGAACTGATCCTGGCGCTGAACCAGCCGGTCGCGCGTCACGGCCCGGTGCAGCGCCTGAGCGCCGAACTGCTGCTCAACCTGCTGGCCGGCACCGAGCGCCAGCACCGCCAGCTGCCGCTGCCGTTCGATCGCCGCCTGCGCAAGGTCTGCGCCGCCGTGCTGCAAACGCCGGGCAATGACGACACGCTGGAACAGTGGGGCGAGCGCATGGGGGCCAGCGCCCGCACGCTGGCACGCCGCATGAAGGACGAGACGGGCATGACGTTTCACCACTGGCGTTTGCAGGTGCGCATCGACGAAGGCATCTGCCGGCTGTTGCAGGGCCAGTCGGTGGTGAGCGTGGCGCGCGCGCTGGGCTATGCCAGCGCCAGCGCGTTCGTGTATATGTTCCGCAACCTGATGGGGGTGTCGCCCACGCGCTATCTGGAGCAGATTGCGCCAACATAGCGGGGTGGGCCGGGGCGTGGCTGGCCGGGGCCTGGCCTGCCGATCTTCGTGGCGCGAACCCGCTAGCCTTCCAGCAGCGCCAGCGCTTGCGCGGCGATGTTCAGGTCGATGGCCGCATCGTCGCCGTCGCCCAGGAACCACGCGGCCGACAGGCCGCACCAGGCCACCACCCATTGCAGCAGGCGGCGGCGGTCCAGGCCCGATTCGTCGACCATGATGTCCAGGCGCCGCTCGAAGCAGCCCGGCACGATGGCGACCGCCGGGTTCGGGTCGGCCAGGTCGGGGTTGCAGAACACGTTGGCGTAGTCGAACCCGCGTTCGCCATAGAGCCGCTTGGGGTCGATGACCAGCCAGCCGCGCTCGCCGAAATCCAGGATGTTGTCGTGATGCACGTCGCCGTGCAACACGACCTGGTCTTGCGGATCGTCGAGCAGCGCGCGGGCGTGGCGGGCACTGTGGGCCAGAAGGCCGCCACGCGCCTGCGCCATCGGCCACAGCTCGACGAACCATTCGCGCAGGGGCCGCAGCGGCGGCAGCGGCTTGGCGCGCGGCGCGTGCAGATCGCGCAGCACGCCGCAGATGATGCGGGTGGCGTCGTCGTCGCGCCCGGTGCGGGCATAGGCGGCCAGCGAACGCGTGCCGGTGGCGCGTTCGAGCAGGATGGCATCCGCGTCATGCGCCAGCACCCGGGCCGCGCCCTGGCCGTCCCACCAGGTCATCAGCACACCGCCCTGGCGCTCGTCTTCCTCGACCGACACCTTCAGCATGGCGGGCACGCCGGCCTGGCGTACCGGCAGCAGCCGCGCGGCGGGCGTGGTGATGGGCGCGCCGTCGGGCACGAGGTTCCAGCGGGACAGGTAGGGGTCGAACATGGGCGTGGATCGCTTGTTTGGCAGTAGGACGGGAAGGCCAGGATGGGGGCGCCAGCGCTAGCGCGCCTTGCCGGCCTGGGCCATCAGCGCCGCGGCCTTGTGCGCAATCGCCGCCACGCCGAAGCTGGTCGCCAGCGCCTGGCCGTCCAGGTCGGCCAGCGGCACCCAGCGCGCATCCTGCGCGTCGTCGGCTGCCACGGGTTCGCCGGACTGCCATTGGCACAGCACCGCAATCAGGATGTAGTGCCGGCGCAGCGCGCCGCGGTCGTCGTGGTCGAACACGTCGACGGCGTCGAACACCCTCAACGGCTTGGCGCGCACGCCGCATTCTTCGAACAGCTCGCGCGCGGCCGCGTCTTCCAGGCGTTCGCCGGCATCGATCTTGCCGCCGGGAAAAGCCCAGCGATGCTGGTCGGGCGGGTTGGCGCGCTGCACCAGCAGCACGTGGCCGTCGCGGATGACGGCGGCGATGGTGGCGGCGATGGGGCGTTGGGGGGAGGGTTGCATGGGAACTCCAGAATGCGTGGGGCGCGGGGGCGGCGACGGGCGGGTCGTTGGGGGGGGGCAGCCCGGGCAGGATCGTCGGGCAGGCCTAGCCCGGCGCCAGCCCGTCCAGCATCATCGCCAGGCCGAATTCGAAGGTGGCGTCGGGGCCTTGCTTGTCCAGCGCCTTCATGGCGCGGGCCAGGGCCGGCGGCGGGCTGGGCGGTTGGGCGCGATCGGGCGCGGCGGCGTCAAAGGCCTGCTGCTCCATCACCGAACCCACCACGTAGTGGCCGATCACCTGCAGCGCATTGGCCGCGCGCAGCGGTGTGAAGCCGGCATCGCACAACAGGTTCAGCTGGGCTTGCACGCGTTCGTACTGCGGTTCGGCGGGCCGGGTGCCGGCGTGAATGCGGGCGCCGTCGCGGTGGGCCAGCAGTGCGCGGCGAAAGCTGCGCGCGTTGGCCAGCAGGAATTCCTTCCAGGGGCCGCCGGGCGTCGGCATGGCTTGCATGTGGTCGCGCAGCATGGCCTCGGCCAGCGCGTCCAGCAGCGCCTGCTTGCTCTTGAAATGCCAATACAGCGCCGGCTGCTGCACCCCCAGGCGCTCGGCCAGCTTGCGGGTGGTGAGGCCATCCACGCCCACCTCGTCCAGCAGTTCCAGCGCGCTGGCGATGACGGCGTCACGTTGCAATTTGGCCATGCGGGGCTCCTTGTCGAGTCCGACAATTTATCACCGATCAATGGAAATCCCGATAGTGGCGCCGCGTGCCTTGGGGCACACTGTCAGCCGCGCCGTCTCGAGCGCAATCGATAAAGACGAGGCTTGCCGCAGGGCCTCGCAGGGGAAAGCATGGACCGCCAACTACGTTATTTCTTGCGGATCGCGGAATTGAAGTCGCTGTCGCGCGCGGCCGAAGACCTGGACCAGACGCAATCGGGCCTGAGCCGCCAGCTGGCCGCGCTGGAAGCGCACGTGGGCAAGCCGCTGTTCGTGCGCACGGGCCGCGGGGTCGAGCTGACCGAAGCCGGCACGCGCCTGCTGGACGGCATCGTGCCCGCCTATCGCAGCATCGACCAGACGCTGGAGGCCGTGCGCCAGCGCGAAGGCGTGACGCAGGGCTCGGTGCGGCTGGCCACGGTGCATACGCTCAGCTACTACTTCATGGCCGAGGTCGTGGCGCAGTTCGTCAGCAGCCGCGAGCACGTCAACCTGTCGGTCATGGGCCGCAGCTCGCCCGAGGTGGTGGCGCTGGTGGAAAGCGGCAAGGCCGACATCGGCTTTGTCTATGACGCCGCGGTGGCCTCCGATGCGCTGGCGTCCACGCCGCTGTTCGACGACGACATGTGCCTGATCGTGCGGCGTGGCGTGGACGTGGCCGACAGCGTCGACCTGGGCGCCATGGCCCTGCGGCTGGTGGGTTTTCCGCCGCACTATGCGCTGCGCAAGATGATCCACAGCGCCGGCCTGCAACCGGAATTCGTGGCCGAAGCCGAGACCATCGACGCCATGCTCAAGCTGGTGTCGTCGGGGGTGGGGGCCTGTATCCTGCCGTCGCGCATTCCCGAAAAACTGCTGGCCGACTATGAATTGCGCAAGGTGGCCATTGCCAGCCCGGTGCTGCGCCGCCGGGTGGTGGCCATCACCCTGGCCCAGCGCGAACCGTTGCCGCTGGTGGGTGAACTGCTGGCCTGCGCGCGCCGCATCGCGCGGGGGTAGGGTGGCGGGGGCAGACCCTGCCGCTGGCCGGCCCTCGACGGCCGCCGAATACCTGCTATGACCCACGCTGCATGGCTTGATGCCGCCAAGGTTTCCATACTGCTTCCCATGGCGCGGGGTCCGTCCGCGCCGTCCGCCATGACAGGAGACAGCATGGACAACGCCTTGCGCGAAAAAGCCTATTTCGACACCCGCGCCACCCAAGAGATGGCTCAGCACCTGCGCGCCGTGCCGCGCACCCCCCAGGAGACCATGGCCTACGCCTGCCGCATCCTGGCGATGACCGAGCAGGAAGCCGGCCTGGCCGGCCAGATCAGCGTGCGGTCCGAGCGCCCGGGCGCCTACTGGACGCTGCGCTTCGGCCTGGGGTTCGACGAGGCCACCCCCGCCGACTTCATCGAGGTCGACCGCGACCTGAATACGCTGACCGGCGATGGCATGGCCAATCCGGCCACGCGCTTTCACCTGTGGGTGTACGAGGCCCGGCCCGACGTGCGCTCGATCATCCACACGCATTCGCCGTGGGCCTCGGCGCTGGCGGCGGCGCGCCAGCCGCTGGTGATCTCGCAGATGGACATGACGCCGCTGCACGACGACTGCGCGTTCCTGGGCGAGTGGCCCGGGGTGCCCATCGCCGACCAGGAAGGCGTGATCATCTCGGCCGCGCTGGGCGCCAAGCGCGCCATCATCCTGGCGCACCACGGCTACCTGACGGCGGGCGCCAGCTGTGAGGAAGCGACCTATCTGTCGGTCTACCTGGAACGTGCGGCGCGCATGCAGATCCGGGCGCAGGCCTTCGGCCCGCTGACGCCGGTGGACGACGCCTTGGCGCGCGAAGCGCACGACTATCTGCTCAAACCGTCCATCGTGCGCGCCACGTTCGACTACTGGTGCCGCCAGACGCACGGCATTGCGCCGTTGCCGCTGCCCGGCCGTTAAGCGCTGTTTTCCATACGAACATTTCAAGGGGAGTCACGAAGATGACGTCCAAGACACCACGCGCGCGCTCACGCCGCGACTACGTCACGGCCGGCCTGGCCAGCATGATGGGCACCACCATCGAGTGGTACGACTTTTTCCTGTACGGCACGGCCGCCGCGCTGATCTTCAACAAGATCTTCTTTCCGTCGTTCGACCCGTTGACGGGCACGCTGGCGGCCTTTGCCACCTATTCGGTGGGCTTTTTCGCGCGGCCGCTGGGCGGCGTCATCTTTGGCCATTACGGCGACAGGATCGGGCGCAAGTCCATGCTGCTGATCACGCTGCTGCTGATGGGCGTGCCCACCATCCTGATCGGGCTGATTCCGTCGTACGAGCAGATCGGCTACTGGGCCGCGGTGCTGCTGGTGCTGATGCGTTTCCTGCAGGGCATCGCGGTGGGCGGCGAGTGGGGCGGGGCGGTGCTGATGGCCGTCGAGCATGCGCCCGAAGGCAAGAAGGGCTTTTTCGGCAGCCTGCCGCAGGCGGGCGTGGCGCCGGGGCTGATCCTGTCGTCGCTGGCGATGGGGGCGGTGGCCGCGCTGCCCGAAGCCGACATGCTGGCCTGGGGCTGGCGCCTGCCGTTCCTGGCCAGCGTGGTGCTGTTGCTGGTGGGCTGGTTCATCCGCGTCAAGGTGGCCGAGTCGCCGGACTTCGAGCAGATGCGCGAGCAGGGCGCCAAGGTGGAAGTGCCGGTGGCCGTGGTGCTCAAGCACCACCGGCGCGCGCTGCTGACGGTGGTGGGCGCCCGGCTGGCCGAAGTGACCTGGTTCTACACGGTGGTGACGTTTTCGCTGGCCTATGCCACGGGCACGCTGGGCATTGCACGTTCCGTGATGCTGGACGCCACCATCTGGGGGGCGGCGCTGGCGCTGTTCACCATGCCGTTGTTCGGCGTGCTGGGCGACAAGATCGGCCACAAATGGGTCTTCATGGCGGGCGCCGTGGGCATCCTGGCCTGCGCGCCGCTGTTCTTCCAGCTGCTGGCCACAGGCCAGACCGCCTGGATCATCACGGCGGTATGCCTGGCGGTGGGATTGGTCTACGCTTGCCTGTACGGCCCGGAGGGCACGCTGTTTTCCAGCCAGTTCCCGGCCGAGGTGCGCTACACGGGCATTTCGCTGGCGGTGCAGGTGTCGGGCGCCATCGGCGGGGGCCTGGCGCCCATCGTCGCGACCTGGCTGCTGGCCAAGGCGGGCGGCGATCCGAAGTACGTGGTGGCCTACCTGAGCGTGCTGGGGGTCATCGCCGTGTTCAGCGCCTGGCGCATGCGAGGCGATACGCCGGCGCGGCTGGCGCGGGCCGTTCCGACCGGCGTGCGAACCTGAGGACGACATGAAGACGATCGACTATTACTTCTGGATGAATTCCGACTGGGCCTACCTGGGTGCCGACCGGCTCGAAGCCCTGGCCGCGCGTCACCAGGCGCGCATCCGCTACCTGCCGGTGGACCTGCCCGACGTGTATTCGCGCACCGGCGGCGTGCTGCTGGGGCAGCGTTCGCCTGAACGCCAGGCCTACCGCGTGGCCGAACTGGCGCGCTGGTGCCGCAGGCTGGGCATTGCCGTCAACCCCAAGCCGGCGTTCATGTGCCCGGACGCGGGGCTGGCCTCGCGCATCGTCATCGCGGCGGATCGCGCCGGGTTGCCGGTGGCGGCGCTGTACAAGGCCATCCTGAAGGCCGAATGGTGTGATGAGCAGGACATTTCGTCGCCGGCCACGCTGCATGCGATCGTCGTGCAGCAGGGGCTGGATGCCGACGCGCTGCTGGCCGCGGCCGAGCGGCCCGACGCCGGGCAGATCTACCGCCAGAATACCGATGCCGCGGTGGCGGCGGGCGTGTTCGGCTCGCCGTCGTACGTGTATCGCGGCGAGCTGTTCTGGGGGCAGGACCGGCTGGACATGCTGGAAGAGGCGGTGGCCGCGCCGGCATGACGCGCTGCCTGATCGGGCCGGCCAGGCGTGACGCGCTGCGGTCCGGCCCGGCCCGCGCGACCGCGCGGACCGGGCCAACGCGCCGGCTACTTCGCCGCCGCCTTCACCAGCGGGCAGGTGGACTTGGACAGCGGCATGAAGGCCTCGTCGCCCGGCACCGTGGCCACCAGCTTGTAGTAGTCCCAGGGCCGTTTGGATTCAGACGGCTTTTTCACTTCGAACAGGTACATGTCGTGCACCATGCGGCCGTCTTCGCGGATGCGGCCGTTGGTGGCGAAGAAGTCGTTGATGGGCATGGCCTTCATCTGCTTCATCACGGCGTCCGGCGCGTCCGTGCCGGCGGCCTGCACCGCCTTCAGGTAGTGCATCACTGACGAATAAGTGCCGGCCTGGCTCATGTTGGGCATCTTCTTGAGCTTGTCGTAATAGCGCTGCGACCAGGCGCGGGTCTGGTCGTTCATGTCCCAGTAGAAGGCCTCGGTCAGCATCAGGCCGCTGGCCGCGTCCAGGCCGATGGCATGGATGTCGTTGATGTACAGCAGCAGGCCGGCCATCTTCTGGCCGCCCTGGGTCAGGCCGAATTCGCTGGCCGCCTTGATGGCGTTGACCGTGTCGCCGCCCGCGTTGGCCAGGCCCACCACCTGGGCGCGGCTGGACTGCGCCTGCAACAGGTACGAGGCAAAGTCGCTGGACCCCAGCGGATGCCGCGCGGCGCCCAGCACGGTGCCGCCGCGGGCCTTGACCACTTCGGTGGCCGAGGCCTGCAGCGTATGGCCGAAGGCGTAGTCCGCCGTCAGGAAGTACCAGCTCTTGCCGCCTCGGTCGACGATGGCGCGGGCCGTGGTGTTGGCCAGCGACCAGGTGTCGTAGGTGTAGTGCACCGAATACGGCGAGCACAGGTCGTTGGTGATGCGTTCGGTGCCGGGGCCGCTGAAGACCACGATCTTCTTTTTCTCGCGCGCCACTTCCAGCACCGCCAGCGCCGGTGCCGAGCCGGCCACGTCCAACACGGCGTCGACCTTCTGCGTGTCGTACCACTCGCGGGCGCGGGCCGCGGCGATGTCGGCCTTGTTCTGGTGGTCAGCCACCAGCAGGTCGATCTTCTTGCCCAGCACCGTGCCGCCGAAGTCGTCGATGGCCATCTGCGCGGCGGTGGCGCTGCCCTTGCCGGTCACGTCGGCGTAGACGCCGCTCATGTCCAGGATCAGGCCCAGCCGGACGATGTCGTCCGAGATGGCGGGGGCGGACGGGGCCTGGGCGGCAGTCGGTCCGGCCCAGGCCAGGGCCGCGGCCAGCAGGGCCGCTGAAGGGGCAAGCCGCGCCAACAGGCGGCGCGGCGGGGTGCTGCGTTGCTGCGAAATCCGGGGCATCGGGATCATGGTTGTCTCCATTTATGGTTATGCCGGATACGTGCGGGGGCTGGCAGGCGCTTGGGCTAAGCCGCGCCTTTTTGAATGGGGGGCGCGCGGCTAGCGCTGCGTCAGCAGGTCGAACTCCATTCGGACCTTGCGGAACGGAAACTCCAGCCGCGCGAAATACACCACGCGGCCGTCGATACAGGCGTAGCGGCGCAGTTCGGCGACGGGGGACGACACGGGAATCTGCAGCGATTCCGCCGATTCCTGGCCCGCCTCGATCACGTTCAGGACCTGGCGCGCCTCGCTGATGCGGGCGCCGTAGAACTGGTCCAGCACCGGTGCCACGGTGCTTTTCTGGATGCGGGCGCGGTGCTTGCGAAACAGGCTGCTTTCCAGGAACACCTCGCTGTAGCAGAAGGGGCCGGCATCGGTGGTATGCACGCGCCGCAGGTACTGGAAGCGGCCACCGCGGTCGGCCTCGCACGGCATGCCCAGGGTGTCCGGCAACGGCGAATCGGCGCTGGATTCCACCAGCGACACGGTGCCCAGCTGGTTGCTCAGTTCCACGGTTTCGGCCCAGGTCTTGGGAATCAGCAGCGTGGGGGTTTCGGGCAGCGCGGCATTGACGAAGGTGCCCGACCCGCGCGAACGCCGGATCAGGCCGTCCTGTTCCAGAAGGCCGAACGCCTGGCGGATGGTGGCCCGCGAAATGCCGTAGGTGTCCATCAGCGATTCCAGCGGCGGAATCTGCTGGCCGGGCCGCCAGGTGCGGTTCTGGATGTGGCTGCGAAATAGCGCGGCCGCCTGCAGGTACAGGGGCTGGGGACTGTGCGAGAAAAGCTTGCGCGCGGGCATGGGTCGGCGGAATCAAGGGGAAAGAGGGGCGGCGAGCAGGGCATCGGCCATGTCGCGCAATCGGTGTTTCTGGATTTTCACCGAATTGGCGCTTTCCACCGACGGAAAGGCGTCCAGGGCGGTAAAGCCCACGGGCACCTTGAAACCGGCCATTGCCTGCTTGCAGGCGGCAGTCCAGCCGGCCGCATCGGCCGCCGCGCCGGGGTGCAGCAGCACGAAGGCGTAGGGCACGGTCTTGCCGTCGCGGCTGGCGCCGACCACCTGGCAGGCGCGCACGCCCGGCAGCGTTTCCACGACCTGTTCGATTTCCACCGGGTTCACCAGAAAGCCCGACAGCCGCAGCGAGTCGCCCATGCGGGTCTGGAACACGAACTGGCGCGGATTCAGCGTGTAGCCCAGGTCGCCCGTCTTGAAGTAGCCGTCTTCGGTAGCGGCGCGGGCCGTGGCGGCGGGGTTGTCCAGGTAGCCCTGCATCAGGCTGGGCGACAGGATTTCCAGTTCGCCCGATTCGCCGTGCGGCAGCACCTTGCCGCTGGCCGGGTCGCGTGCCCGCACCCGGGCGTCGGGGTAGACCAGCGTGCCCCCGGGCTGGTGGCGGGCCGACACGTCGCCGTCGGCGGCCTCGCGCGGCTGGCCGGCCACCAGGGCGATCAGTTCGCTGGAGCCGTACAGGCCGGTCAAGGGCACGCCGGCCTCGCGGGCCAGGTCCAGCATGTGGTCCAGCGCGGGGGTGAAGCTGGCAAAGCCGAACAGCCGCGCCGAGGCGAAGCCGCCGGGCGCGGCGGCGCGCATCATGGCGACCAGCGCCTCGTTGTTGGCATAGGTATGCGTGACCTGGTGGCGCTGTACCGCGGCAGCGGATTCGGCGGCATCGAATACCGGTGCGCACACCACCGGCGCGCCTTGCGCCAGGCCGCCCACCAGGGTGGCAAAGCCGAAGGCGCCGCAGAACGGCGCGCTGGCCAGGATGCAGGTGCGGGCGTCGTAGCCGAAGGCGCGGGCCACCGCCGCGCCGTGGCGCAGCAGCGTCGTCTGGTCGTGCAGCACGAACTTGGGCTGCGAGGTGGTGCCGGACGTGGTGAAGCACAGCACGCCGGCATTGGGTTGGGCGGGCGGCGGGGTGTCGGGGCAGGCCAGGAGTTCGGCGTAGGCGTGGCGGGGCCGGCCGTCCAGGGGCGCCTGGTTGGATGCGTCGTCCGGCCCGGCGTCCTCGGCCACCGCCACCACGCCGCGCAGGCGGGCCAGGTGCTCGGGCGCGACGTCGTTCAGGATGCCCTGGAAGTCGATGCCCTTGAAGCCCGGCCAGAACACCAGCCAGTCGGCGCGGCCGCGGCCCAGGATGTCGGCCACTTCCAGCGCGCGAAAGCGTGTGTTCACCGCCAGCACCAGCGCCCCCAGGTGGGCGGCGGCCAGGAAGGTCTCGACCCAGGCGGCGCAATTGGGCAGCCAGACCGCCACGCGGTCGCCGGGCCGCACGCCGGCGCGCGCCAGGCCGGCGGCCAGGGCGCGGCTGCGGGCGAGCAGTTGCGCGTGGCTGACGGGCCGGTCGCGGTCGATCAGCGCGGGGGCATCGGGCTGGCGCGCGGCCAGGGCGTCCAGGTGCTGCGAAAACGTGGCGGAGAGCGGGGGCAGGCGCGGCGCGGCGGGTGTGACGATGGACTTGGCGGCGGACGGGGCTGTGAACGGGGCCGGGGCAACAGGCTGCGTCATGGCTTACACCGTGGCGATGGGAGTGACGGGCGAACCGACGGCGCCGGGCATGCGTAGCGGCGGCGCGGTCAAGAGAAAGCGGTTGCGGCCCTGCGTATGCAGCCAGTCGGCCAGCGCCTTCAGGTACCACAGCTCGGCCAGCGGCACGCCCAGCTTGAACAGGCAGTGATGGTGCAGCGGCAGGATCGAATGGCCGGGCCCCGAGGTGCGTGCCGGATAGGCTTCCACCGCGTAGTTGTCGGCGCAGATGGCCGCCACGCCGCTGTCGGTGATCCAGCCCAGCAGCGCCGGGTCGGCGCCGTCCAGCACCGCGCCGGTCTGCTCCAGCCGGTGCGGATCGGGCTGGCCGTTCATTTCCACCAGCGTCTCGGCAAAGCCGGTGCGCAGCACCAGCATGTCCCCCGGTTCGACCACCACCTGCTGTTCGCGCATCGCCGCCTGCAGCTGGGTGTGGCCGATGAGCGTACGGCCGGGGCCGAAGGCGCGCGCCAGGTCGACCAGCACGCCGCGACCCTGCATGCCTTTTTCGGCGTAGCGGTGGATGCCGAGCTTGCGCGCATACGAACCGCCGGGCGGGCAGCAGTCGCCCGGGGCGGCATCGTCGCCGCCGAACACGTCCACGCCGGCCGCGTAGCCGTTGTAGTAGACGCGGCGGGCCTCGCCATCGCCCTGGATGTCGAACTGCGCGCCGACGTGGCACAGGCCGTCCCATTGGGTCGAATACTGCATGCTGAGCGTGACCTGGTCGTCCGACAGCACATCCACGGCCTCGGGCTGCAGACGCGACATGGCGAAGTTCAGGTAGGGCGCGCCGTCGCGGAAGGTGGGCTTGAGCACCGGTGGGTGGCGGCGCGGGTTCAGCACGTTGCCGCCGGGCAGGTCCAGCGGCAGCGACAGGCAGAACACCTTGCCCGTGCGGACCTCGCGCACGGCTTGCAGCACCTTTTCCTCGGTCAGGAGGTTCAGCCGGCCGATCTCGTCGTCGGGGCCGAAATCGCCCCAGGTGGAACCTTCGGGCCGTTGCGTCCAGCGTTTCATGGGCATGTCTCCGGTCTGTTTTTCGTGTGCTTGTGAATATAGTCCGTATTTACGTACTATAGGAAGCACCTGTCGGCCGCGCGTGCCGCCCGTCATGCCGGACCGCAGGAAAAAAAGGCAATCCGCCGCCGGCGGAGCCAATAGAAATCCGCGATCAGCGGATTCGCGAGGAGACAGATCCATGACGCATTCCCTGCATCGCCGTGCCGGGCGGCGGGCGCTGGCTGCGGCCGCCCTGGCTGCGCTGGTCCTGTCCGCGGCGCACGCCGCGGGCTATCCGGAGCATCCCGTCACCGTGGTCGTGCCGTATCCACCGGGCGGCGGCGCGGACCTCTTCGGCCGCGCCATCGCCAACGCGCTGCAGCCGGGCCTGAAGCAGACGGTGCTGGTCGAGAACAAGCCCGGCGCCGGCGGCAACATCGGCATGGCCTACGTGGCCCGCGCCAAGCCCGACGGCTATACGCTGGGCCTGGGCACCATCGGCACGCAAAGCATCAACCCGTTCCTGTACGCCAACATGACGTTCGACCCCGAGCGCGACCTGGTGCCGATCGCGCTGGTGTCCACCACGCCCAACGTCATTGCCGTCAGCGCCAAGTCGCCCTACAAGACCGTGGCCGACGTGATCCAGGCGGCCCGGCAATCCAAAGACAGGAAGCTGACCTATGCCTCGCCCGGCATCGGCTCGTCGGTGCACCTGACGGGCGCCTATTTCGAGGCGATGGCGGGGGTGACGATGCTGCACGTGCCGTTCAAGGGCACGTCGGCGTCGCTGCCGGCGGTGGCGGGCGGACAGGTCGACCTGCTGTTCGACAACCTGCCGGGCGCGCTGGCGCAGATCAAGGACGGCAACCTGGTGCGCGGCGTGGCCGTCACCTCGGCCACGCGCGACCCGTCGCTGCCCGACCTGCCCACCGTGGCCGAGTCCGGCCTGCCGGGCTTTGACGTCACGGCCTGGTTCGCGCTGTATGCGCCGCGCGGCACGCCGGAAGCGGTCGTCAAGCAACTGATCGAGGCCGCGCGTACGGGCCTGGCCACACCAGCCATTGCCGCCAATTTCGCCACCCTGGGCGCCCGGCCGGGTACCCTGTTCGGCCCCGATCTGGCCGCCTTCGAGCGCGACGAGCGCAAGAAATGGGGCAGCCTCATCAAAGACAAAGGAATCACCGCGCAATGACCCCCCCTATTGCATTGGTCACCGGCGGCAGCCGGGGTATTGGCCGCGCCATCGTTGCGCGCTTGTTGCAGGACGGCTTTCGGGTCGTCAACTTCAGCCGCCGCGCACCCGACGAAACCCTGCCCGGCGAGACCTTCCAGTCCGTCGACCTGGGCGATGCCGCGGCCACCATCGCGGCGGCCGGCGCGCTGGTCGCCGCGCAGCCCGTGCTGCACCTGGTCAACAACGCCGGCATGATCCAGGTCGCCGATATCGAGGCCGTTACCCAGGAAGACCTGGCGCGCACCGTGGCGTTGAACCTGACCGCGCCGCTGCTGCTGATGCAGGCGCTGCTGCCGGGCATGCGCCAGGCGGGCTACGGCCGGGTGGTCAACATCGGCAGCCGTGCGGCGCTGGGCAAGCCGGGGCGCTCGGTCTATGGCGCGACCAAGTCCGGCCTGGTCGGCATGACCCGCACCTGGGCGCTGGAACTGGGCAAGGCCGGCGTCACCGTGAACACGGTGGCGCCCGGGCCCATCGCCACCGAGCTGTTCGATCAGTCCAACCCGCCGGGCGAGCCGAAGACCGTGGCGCTGGAAGCGTCCATTCCCGTAGGGCGGATCGGCCGGCCCGACGACGTGGCGCACGCAGTGGCCGGTTTCCTGGACCCGCGCGCGGGCTTCATCACCGGGCAGGTGCTGTACGTGTGCGGGGGGATGTCGGTGGGGTTGGCGGGGTAGGGGCCGGGCGGCGGCGGCCTGTCAGCCGGTGCCGTCGCTGCCGTCCAGCGGCCACGGAAAGTCCGGCGTGATGCGCAATTCCAACCCTGCCTGCGACAGCAATTGGTGCAGCCGGATCACTTCATGCGCCAGCTGGTCTTCGGCTACCGGCAGGTTTTGCGTGATCAGGTCGCGCGCCCGCTTGACGCCGATGCCCAGCGCCACCGACAGGCGGGCGATGGCGGTGGCCGTGCCCAGCGCGCCGGGCGTCGCCCACAGCGTGTAGGGCGTACGGTCGTGGAAGGGATGGTTGGGGTTGGTCGTGGCCACCATCCAGCCGCACGCCGTGCAACGCGCGATCAGGCTCAGGCCCTGTTCGGCCACGATTTGGGGCTGGCCGCATTCGGGGCAGGGCGATTGCGTGATGCGTTCGGTCATGGCGCCAGCCCCATGACGTGGCGCAGCGTCTTGCCGGACACCTTGCCCGAGGCCTGCAACGCCACGGCGCGTTCCTGCCGCAGCCGGCGCAGCACTTCGGCCGGCGTCACGCCGAAGTGGGCGGCGAACTTGCGCTGGAAGGTGCGGCGCGACATATGGCAGGCATCCGCCATGTCGTCCACCGACCAGCGCGCCGACAGGCTGGCTTCGATCTTTTCCACCAGGTCGCGAAACGGCGCGGCCATGCGGTCCTGCAGCCGCAATGACTGGCTGTACTGGCGCTGGTCGCCATTTCTGCGCATGAACACGACCAGGCGCCGCGCCACGTCTTGCGCCACCTGGGCGCCGACGTCGCGTTCGATCAGGGCCAGCGCCAGGTCGATGCCGGCGGTTACGCCTGCCGAGGTCCAGATGGCGCCGCTTTCGATGTAGATGCGGTCGTCTTCCACCCGCAGGCCGGGATGCAATTGGCGCAACCGGTCAGCCGAACGCCAGTGCGTGGTCACGCGGCGGCCCTCCAGCAGGCCGGCCGAGGCCAGCAGGAAGGCGCCGGTGCAGACGCTGCACGTGCGGCGCGCCTGCGGGCTGCGGCGGCGCAGCCAGGCCAGTGTTTCGCCGTGGGCGCTGGCCTGGTCGATGCCGGGGCCGCCGGGCACGAACAGCATGTCGATCGGCGAATCGTCATCATGGCCGAGGGTGGCGTCGGCCTGCATGCGCAGGCCCTGGTCCCAGGTGGATACCACCGGCGCGGCGGCCACGGTGGCCAATTGGTAATAGGGGGCGCCGCCTTCTTCGTTGGCGGCGCTGAAGGCCTGCCAGGGGCCGGCCAGGTCCAGCGGCTGGAAACCGTCGTACAGCAGGAACACAATGCGCTTTGGCGCGATCGCGGGTGCATTTGGCGCACGCTCGCCGGCGCGTCCGCCTACCCTGGCGTTTCCATTCTGCGAAGGAGCATCGTCATGCATGTGAATATTCTCTTGTTCGAAGGGCTGACCCAGCTGGATATGACGGGGCCGTACGAGGTGCTGGCCGCCGCGCCTGGCTTTACCGTGGATTTTGTCGCAAAAACGCTTGCGCCGGTGCGCAGTGATCGCGGCCTGCGGTTCGTGCCCACCCAGACGCTGGCATCCGCGCCGCCGTGCGACTTGCTGGTGGTGCCGGGCGGGCCGGGCACGGATGATGCCATCGTTGATCCGGACTGGGTAGCCTTTACCCGCCGCCAGGGGTTGGCGGCGGGGCACGTGTTCGGCATCTGCACGGGGTCGCTGCTGTTGGGCGCGGCGGGCCTGCTGCGCGGCAAGCACGCGTCCAGCCACTGGCGGGCGCGCGAGCTGCTGGCGCATTTCGGCGCGATCCCCACCGATGAGCGCCTGTGCGTGGACGGCAAGTTCTTCACGGCGGGCGGCGTCACGTCCGGCATCGACATGGCCCTGAAAGTGGTGGCCACGCTGTGCGGCGACGCCGTGGCCAAGCAGATCCAGCTGCAGATCGAATACGACCCCAAGCCGCCGTTTCCGGGCGGCACGCCCAAGACGTCGGAACCGGCCATCGTGCAGCGCTATCTGGACATGTCCCAGGCGCGTTTCGAGACGCGTCGCGCGGCGGTCGAGCGCGCCGCGGCGGCGATGCCGCGGGATTAGGGCCTGTGCGAGGTTTCTTTTAGTGTTGCAGGCCCTGGGCGGCTTGTGGCGCCAGCGGGCGCTTGAGGCCCGCCAGCAGGTGCGGCCGAGGCGGTTGTGCGCCTAGCGCCCCAGATGATCCAGCGGCAACGGGCCGTGCGGCTTGACGGTCTGGATCGCGAAGTTGCTGCGGATGTCCTTCACGCCGGTCAGTTTCAGCAAGGTGCCCAGCAGGAAGGTCTCGTAGGCGCGCAGGTCCGGCACCACCACCTGCAACAGGAAGTCGGACTCGCCCGACACCAGGTGCGCGGCCACCACTTCGGGCAAGGCGCTGACTTCCTTGCGGAACTGGGCGGCATCGCGCTCGTGATGGCGCTCGACCTTGACGCCCACGAACACGGTCAGGCCCAGGCCCACCTCGTCGGGCGCCAGCCGCGCCTCGTAGCCCTGGATCACGCCGGCTTCTTCCATCAGGCGCACCCGCCGCAGGCAAGGCGACGGCGACAGGCCGATCTGCTCGGCCAGCTCCACGTTGGTCAGGCGGCCGTTCTTCTGCAAGGCTTCCAGAATGCGGCGGTCGAAGGCGTCCAATTCGCGTTTTGGCATGGAATTTATGTACGTTGATATTTATTGGTGAAATATGCCAATAATGCTACTCCAAGTGGCATGAATAGAAGGCACATGCCGATGCCTATTCCCTAGAATGACCGCATTCCAAGTCGTTGAAATGAGGGTGGTCATGGCCGATATGGCGTTGTTCCTGGGGGCGTTGCTGGTGGTCTATGTGGTGCCCGGGCCGGACATGATCCTGCTGCTCGAAACCGGCGCCTTGCGCGGCCGGGCACCGGCCCTGGCCGTGGCAGTGGGCCTGGCGATAGCCCGCGCCGCCCACGTGACGCTGGCCGCGCTGGGGTTGGCGGCGCTGTTCAAGACGCATCCGTGGGCGTTCGACGCGGCGCGCACGGTGGGCGGCTGCTACCTGGTGTGGCTGGGCGTGCGTCTGCTGCGCGCCGGGCCGCTGTCGTATGACGTGGCGACCCAGGCGCAGGCCGCCGCGCGCGGCAAGGGCCTGGCCGCGGCGCTGCTGAGCGGCGTGCTGACCAATGTGCTCAATCCCAAGGCGTTGCTGTTCTGCTCGGTGCTGCTGCCGCAGTTCGTGTCGCCGGCCCAAGGCAGCATCGGCCAGCAGTTCGCGGTGCTGGGCGTGGTGCTGGTGAGCCTGGGGCTGACCTTCGACGTGCTGTGCGCGCTGGCCGGCGGCGCGCTGGGCCGCTGGCTGGCGGCGCGGCCGCGGGTCCGCAAGTGGCAGGGCGCGGTGTTCGGCACCGCGCTGATCGGGTTCGGCTTGAAGCTGACCTTGAGCCGGTAGGCGCAGGGGGCGGCTCGGCCAAATAAAACGGACCAGACGAATGGGCTTGATGAATAGGCCAAAAAAAGCCTGAAACTCAGGCCAAAAAAATGGGCCTGACATACGTCAGGCCCATTTGTCATCTGCGGCGTTGCCGGCGCATTACTTGCCGAAGGCAAAGGACGTTTCGTCCTGGTCCTCGGCCTCGCCATCCGTTTTCACGGGCGTGGGCTGGGCGCCATCGGCCAGCATTTCCGCCTGCGTCAGGCCCTTGGTCAGTTCCAGGGCCTGGCGCTCGAACAGGCGCCGGTACAAGCCGCCCTTCAAACGGATCAGCTGGTCATGGCTGCCTTCTTCGATGATGCGGCCACGGTCCATCACCAGCAGGCGATCCAGCGCGCGCACGGTCGACAGGCGGTGCGCGACCACCAGCGTGGTGCGGCCGACCATCAGGCGTTCCATGGCCTGCTGGATGAGCACTTCGCTTTCGCTGTCCAGGCTTGAGGTGGCCTCGTCCAGGATCAGGATGGGCGCGTCCGCCAGGAACGCCCGCGCAATCGCCACGCGCTGGCGCTCGCCGCCCGACAGCTTCACGCCGCGTTCGCCGACCAGCGTTTCGTAGCCTTTGGGCAGCGCCATGATGAAGTCATGCGCGCTGGCCAGCCGTGCGGCCTTTTCGATATCGGCCTGCGTGGCGCCGGGACGGGCGTAGGCGATGTTCTCGGCCAGGGTGCGGTGGAACAGCACCGGTTCCTGCTGCACGATCGCGATCTGGCTGCGCAGCGACGACTGCTTCACCTGGGCGATGTCCTGCCCGTCGATGGTGATGCGGCCGCCATTGACGTCATACAGGCGCTGGATCAGCTTGATGAAGGTGGTCTTGCCCGAGCCGGAATGGCCGACCAGCCCGACGCGTTCGCCCGGGGCGATGCGCGCCGAAAAATGGTCGTACAGCGCGGTGTCGTGCCGGCCGTAGCGGAACGTGACGTCTTCGAAGCGGATCTCGCCCGCGCCGATGCGGATCGCGCCCGCGCCAGGACGATCGTCCACCCCCAGGGGGTGCCTGTCCATCGCCACCAGTTCTTCCATGTCGTTGACCGAGCGCTGCAGGTTGCGGATGTGCATGCCGACGTCGCGCAGATGGCCCTGCAGCATGAAGAACATGGTCAGCGCGAAGGTGATGTCACCGACGCTGGCCTGGTTGCGCGACCACAGGAACAGCGATGCGCCCAGGATGCCGGCCTGCATTGCCACGAGCATCGCGCCCTGGACTCCACCGTTGATAGTGGCGCGGACCCAGGTGCGGCGCGTGCGGCGGCGCCACTTGTCGACGACGCGGCCCAGCCGGGTTTCTTCGCGCGTTTCGGCGCCGAAGGCCTTGACGACCGGGTTGCAACTGACGGCATCGGCCAGGGCGCCGCCCATGCGCGTATCCCAGGCGTTGCCCAGCCGCGCGGCCGGCGCGACGTAGCCCAGGGACAGCGTGGCGGTGACGGCGATGTACAGCACCGACCCCAGGCCGACGACCAGGCCCATGATGGGCCAGTGCACGCCGAGCAGGGCGGTGGCGCCGACGAGCATGACGACGGACGGCAGCAGGGCCACCAGCAAGGTGTCGTTCAGGACGTCGACGGCCCACATGCCGCGAGTGATCTTGCGCACGGTCGAGCCGGCAAAGCTGTTGGCATGCCAGTCGGTGGAAAAGCGCTGGACCCGGTAGAAGGCGTTGGACACCATTTCATTCATCATCTTCAGGGTGAAGGTGATGATGTTCTGGAAGACACCCTGGCGCAGCAGGGTGCCGCCGATGCCCAGGGCGATCAGCAACCAGAACGAGGTGATGGCCGCGCCCCAGATCATGTCGTCGGCCGCGGCGCCGGAGGCGACGGCGTCGACCAGGCGGCCGGCGTACAGCGGGGTGAGGACGTCGGCCAATGCGGAGAGCAATGCCAGGCCGATGATGACGGCGGTGCGCCAGGGCTGGGCGCGCCAATAGCGGAAGGTAAAGCCGAGGACGTCCTTGAAGGCTTGTCCTCGCAGATCGATTTTTGTTCGATTCATTGCGATTGGCCGGCAACGCGGGGATGCCGGATTCCTTTTGGGAAAGGGGGTGATACGACCTGCGCAGCGAGGCGCGGGCATTGCGTTCAAGGGTTTGGGGCGGGCACGGAGGACCAGTCGCCAAATAGCATGGCGATGGGTCCGCGCGGGCGACGACTACTTAATGGCGTCGCGGAGATACGCGCGGGATGGCGGTATGCGGATTTGTCATCTTGCGCCTCCCAGGTGTAGGTGAAGGGGAAAAACATGGGCGTAGGCCCGGATTGATGATTCTATAGAAATGGTGTAGGGGAATCAACCCGGGGGCTGGCGGCCTGTGGGGTTTTTCTAACGGTTGCCGGTAACGGTTGCCGGTGTTTGCTGGCCGGGGCCGCGTTCTGAAGACGCCCGTCGCGGCGGGGATGGGGGAGCGCGGGGCTACGATTGCGGGCGTTGGGGCGGGTGGTTTGCCTGGCGTTTTGTTGAGGGGCTTGCCCGTCTTCTGAGGGTCTTGCGGGGTCGCCCAAATCGGCCGCGCGGGCGGCCTTCTTGGGCGCAGGGGTGTCGGTGCGTCGGGAGGGGGACGCACTGTCTTGGTGGTGGTGAGTTACGTTGGTATCGACGCCGCGTTGCCCGTGTTGCGATCCTGCGCGTACGCGCCCTGGTGGCTGGCGAGTTTGGCGTAGGCGCCTTGTCTGCGCAGCAGTTGGTCGTGGGTGCCGGCTTCGGCGAGGGTGCCGTTTTCCAGGACCAGGATCAGGTCGGCGTCGCGGATGGTGGAGAGACGGTGGGCGATGACCAGGGTGGTGCGGTGGCGCATCAGGAGGTCGAGGGCGCCGCGGACCTGCATTTCGGACAGGGTGTCCAGGTGCGAGGTGGCTTCGTCCAGGATCAGGACGGGGGCGTTTTTCAGGAAGGCGCGGGCGATGGAGATGCGTTGGCGTTGGCCGCCGGACAGTTGCATGCCGCGTTCGCCGACGCGGGTGGCCAGGCCGTCGGGCAGGGTGGCGACGAAGGACGTGAGCGCGGCCTGGTCCAGGGCGCGGGCAAGGTCTTCGCGGCTGGCGTCGGGGCGGGCCAGGCGGATGTTGCCTTCGAGGGTGTCGTTGAAGAGGTAGGTGTCTTGGGTCACCAGGGCGACGCGTTCGCGCAGGCCGTCGAGGTTGAGCTGGCGGACGTCGACGCCGTCGAGTCTGACGGTGCCCTGGCGTGGGTCCCAGAAACGCAGGAGCAGGCTGGCGACGGTGCTTTTGCCGGCGCCGGAGGCGCCGACGATGGCGACGGTGGCGCCGGCGGGGACGGTGAAGGTCAGGTCGCGCAGGGTGTCCTGTTGCTTGCCGGGGTAGGCGAAGTGGACGTGGTCGAAGGCGAGGGACAGGCCGTGGGGGGCGATGGGCGGAGGCAGGGGGCCGTCGGTGACGGGCTCGGGTTCGTTGTTGACGACGTGCAGGCGGCGCGTGGCGGCGATGGTGTCGGCCAGCTGGCGGCTGACCTGCGAGATTTCGGAGACGGGCAGGAAGGTGGCCAGGGCAATGAGGACCAGCAGGGGCAGCATGCTGGCGGACAGGGCGCCGGCGGACACTTGCAGGGCGCCGACGACGGCGACGGCCAGGCCGCCCAGGCCCATGGCGACTTCGAACCAGGCGGTCTGGCGCGAGAGGTCGCGCAGGATGTCCAGGCGGCGGCCGCGGTATTGGTGGGCGACCTTGAGGAATTCGTCGCGGCGCCGGCCGGTGGCCTGGAAGGCGGTGAGGTCGGCCAGGCCCTGGATGGTGTCGGTGGTGTGGGCGCTCATTTCGCCCAGGGCGTGGCGGGCGCGGTCGCCCAGGGCGTCGACCTTGCGGCGGCCGCTGATGGGCGAGACCAGGGCGTAGGCCAGGAAGGGCAGCAGGGCCAGGGCAACGGGCCAGCTGTAGACGGCCAGGAAACCCAGGACGGACAGGGGCACCAGGACCGAGACGATGGCGGGCGCAATGGTGTGGGCGTAGAAGTACTCGACCATTTCGACATCTTGCGTGGCCAGGGCGACGAGGTCGCCGGAGCGCCGTTGCAGCAGGTAGGCGGGGGCCAGGCGTTCGAGCTTGTCGTAGAGCTTGACGCGCATGTCGGCCAGCAGTTGATAGGCCATGGCATGGGCGAGCCAGGATTCGAGCCAATGGAACAGGGCGGCGAGCGGGGCGGCGATGAGCAGGCCGGTGATGAGGGCGCCGGTGTCGCGGCCGTCGCGGATGGCGGCGACGACGAGGGCGCTCAGCACGCCTACGCCGATGAAGGCGGCCACGCGCGCCACGCCCAGGAGGATGGTGGCGATGAGGGTGCCGCGCCACGGGCGCACCACGGACAGCAGGGTGCCGAGCGTGGCGCGCCAGCCGACCTGTTCGGCGTCGGCGTCCAGCGGGCGCAGGGCGGGGCCCTGGCCGCCGCCGCTGTCATTGCCTGCGTTGTCGCCGGCATCGGCGGGTGTCCGGGCGCGGGCGATGTCGGTGGGGGCGAGCCGGGAATCGCTGGCGGCGGCCGGCGGGGCGGCCAGGGCGACGGCCTGTTCGTGCATCAGGCGGTAGTACAGGCCATGCTGCTGCATCAGGTCGGCGTGGGGGCCTTGTTCGACGACGCGGCCCTGGTCGAGCACCAGGCAGCGGTCGGCGCCGATGACGCTGGCCAGGCGGTGCGCCAGGATGAGGGTGGTGCGGCCGGCCATGAGGCGGTCCAGGGCCTGTTGGATCAGGGCTTCGTTTTCGGTGTCGACGGACGAGAGCGCTTCGTCCAGGATCAGGATGGGGGCGTCGCGCAGCAGGGCGCGGGCGATGGCTACGCGCTGGCGCTGGCCGCCCGACAGCTGCAGGCCGCGTTCGCCGATGCGGGTGGCGTAGCCTTGCGGCAGCGCCATGATGAAGTCGTCGATGTTGGCGGCACGCGCAGCGGCGCGCACCTGTTCGTGGGTGGCGTCGGGGCGGCCCAGGCGCAGGTTGTCGTCGATGGTGCCGTGGAACAGCGTGATGTCCTGGCTGACCAGGGCCATGTGGCTGAGCAGCGTCTGGGTATCGATCTGGTTGACGTCGCGGCCGCCGACGCGGATGGCGCCGGCCTGGGGCACGCATTCGCGCAGCAACAGGCGCACGATGGTGGACTTGCCGGCGCCGCTGGGGCCGACGATGCCGACGCGTTCACCGGCCGCGATGCGCAAGGACAGGCCCTGGTGGGCGTGGCGTTCCGGGGTGTACGAGAAGGCGACGTTGTCGAATTCGATGGTGGGGTCCAGCCGCGCGGGGGCGGTGGCCGCGTGGACCTGGGGCGCGGCGGTCAGGGGGCGGGCGTCCATCAACGCATGGATGCTGAGTGCGGCGGACTGGCCGAGCATGCCGCGGTGCAGGACCGAGCGCAGGTCGCGCAGCGGGCGGAAGATTTCGGTGCCGGCCATCAGCACGATCAACAGGGCTTCGACGCTCATGTCGCCAGCCGCCACGCGCCAGGCGCCGACGGTCAGCGCCAGCGCGGCGCCCAGCGCCACGCCCAGGTCGCTGATGCCGCGGGTGAGCAGGCTGACGGACAGGACCCAGAAGGTGTTGTCGGACAGCTTGCGGGCGCGGGCAGCCAGGCGTTCGCCCCAGGCCTTGCCCTGGCCGTAGGATTTGAGGGTGGGCAGGCCCTGCACGGCGTCCAGGAATTCCTCGCCGAATTCATTCAGCGAACGGGTGCGCGCCAGGCTGGCGCGGCGGTCGAGCATGTGCACGGCCATCGGGCCGAACAGCGCGAACAGCGCGGCCACGAGGAACACCGACGCGGTGGGCACGTCCCAGAAGGCGATGACGGCGAAGATGGCGAACGGCGCGGCCGCGGCGATGGCCACCTGAGGCAGGTACTGGCCGAAGAAGGTCTGCAACTGCTCGACACCGTCCACGACGGTGAGCATGACGCCGCCGGTGCGCTGGTTGGCGAACCAGGCCGGGCCCAGCGCCACGATGCGGTCGTACAGCCGCGCGCGCAGCGCCTGCTGCACGTCGGCCGAGCAGCGGTTGGCCTGCACCGTGCGCAGGTGGTCGAACAGGGCGCGCAGCAGCACCATGGCGCCAGCGCACAGGGCGGGCGTCAGCCATTGCTGCCACGGGGCGCCGTCGAACACGCGCGCCAGAAGCTGGCCCAGGAAGACGTAGCGGGCGATGCCTGCGGCCAAGGCCAGCAGGCCCAGGAAAATGCCGCCCGCCATGGCGGCGCGCAAGCCTTCGGTCAATCGCCAAAGCCTGGAATCGAAATACATATCAATGCTCCCTCAGAAGCCTGAATGGTCACGCATCCGGCAGCGGCGGAAAAGCGATAGTTATTCAATCATGGGTTGAGATAAACTCAACCCCTATGCCTGATCTGCCTACCCACACGCCGCCGCTGGCCGCCCTGCGCGCCTTTGAAACCGTTGCCCGCCTGGGCAGCCTGAGTCGGGCAGCGGTTGAACTGCACGTGACCAAAAGCGCCGTCAGCCACCAGTTGCGGGCGCTGGAAGCCGACCTGGGCGTCAGCCTGCTGCGGCGCGGGGGCACGGTGCGGCGCGCGGAAACCACCGAGGCGGGCGCTGCGTTGCTGGCGTCGGTACAACAAGCCTTGACCCTGCTGGAGACCGCCTGCCGCAATGCGCGGGCCAGCGCGCGGGGCAAGCGCCGCTACAACCTGAACGTGTCGGCCAACCCGTCGCTGGCGGCGCTGTGGCTGGCGCCGCGCATTGGCCGGTTCATCGCATTGCACCCGGACATCGACATCCAGGTGTTCCTGCACGCCAGCCAGGACCCGGCCTGGAAGGCGCAGGACATCGACCTGGCCTTTCTGCACGTGCGCGCCCTGGGCCCGCACCTGGCCGCGCCGGGCGACATTCCACTGATGACCGAAACCGTGGTGCCGGTGTGCAGCCCGGCGCTGGTGGCGCCGCAGGATCGCGACGACCCCGGGGTCTTCGCGCGCCATCGCTGGCTGGAAGAAAAGCATATCGACAGCCCCGAAACCGACTGGCGCACCTGGCGGCCGCGCCTGGGCCTGCCGGAAAGCGCCGGCCAGGACCCGCTGGTGCTGTCGGGCCTGAGCACGGTGGTGGCGGCCGCCGCGGCGGGCGTGGGCATCGCGCTGGGCCGCGCGCCGCTGATCGACGAAGAACTGGCAAGCGGCCGGCTGGTGGCGCTGACGCCGCGCCTGCGCATGCCGGGGTCGTGGGGCTATGTGATGCGCATCCATGCCAACCGGCCGATGGACGCGTCGCTGCCGGCGCTGGTGGAATTCCTGGCCGAAGAGGGGCGCGCCGCCGCGGCGTGGCAGAATCCGGTGGCGGCGCGTGCGTAGCGCGCCGACCCGCGGCGCCCTCTGGCGAAAAGGCAAGTGTCCGCGGCCCGTTCCTGTCGAGGCGTCCTTGAATCCCCTGGTCGAATTGCTGTTGCGTCCGTTGCGCGTTGTGTTGCTGCCACTGGCCTTGCTGGCATGGCCGTGCCTGGTGTTGCCAGCGTTGTGGCTGCCATCGCCCGCCCTGGCGCAGGCCGCCCCTACGCCGGGCTGCGAGGATTTCCTGGCCGCGTTGGGCGACAAGCCCGACTTCATCGAATACCAGGGTTGCCGCCTGGAAATGCGTGTGCAGGGCAAGCCGCTGGTGGCGCGCTACCGGGTGGACGGCGCCGCAGCCGCGCTGGCCGAAAGCTATCTGCGGCGTCAGTTCGGCATGCCGCCGCTGCAATTCCAGTGCTGCGGTTGGCAGACACCGCCGCAGTTCTGGCGCGATTTGCGCACGGGGGAGGGCTACACGATTGGTTTCGGTTCCGAAGAAACCCTGCTGTCGTCCCGTTCGCAATGGAGCCAGATTCCCAGCTTTCATATCCGGGTCGAGCGCTACACGGAAGAGCCCTGACGGGCGGGCACGGCCTGGGCCGCGCCCGCCGGCGTTGCCGCCCTAGCCGTCGGCCAGTTCCATGCCGCGCGTCACTTCTTCCTGCACCCGTTCCCAGATGGCGCGCTTGAGTTCCACGAAGCGCGGCGACAGCTGCACGTCCGCGCTGCGCGGGTGCGGCAGGTCGTTCTGGATATCCTGCACGATGCGACCGGGCTTGGACCCCATGACCGCCATGCGGGTGGACAGCGTCAGGGCCTCGTCGATGGAATGGGTGATGAAGACAATGGTCTTGCCGCTCTGCTCGTAGATCGACAGCAGCTGTTCCTGCAGCACCTGCCGCGTCATGGCGTCCAGCGCGGCAAACGGCTCGTCGAACAGCATCACGTCCGGGTCGTTGGCCAGCACCCGCGCGATGGACACGCGCTGCTTCATGCCGCCGGACAGCGCATGCGGGTATTTGTCGGCCGCCTGCTTCAGGCCCACCATCTCGATGTATTTGCGGGCGATGGGGGCGCGCTCCGCGCGGGACAGGCCGCGCATCTTCAGGCCGAATTCCACGTTTTCCTGCACCGTGCGCCAGGGGAACAGGGCGTATTGCTGGAACACCATGCCGCAGGCCGCGGTGACGTCCGTGACCGGCTTGCCGTTCACCGTCACCGTGCCCGTGTTGGGGGTGATGAAGCCGGCCATCAGGTTCAGCAAGGTGGACTTGCCGCAGCCCGAGGCGCCCAGCAGCACCAGGAATTCGCCGCGCTTGACCGACAGGTCCACCTTGTCCAGCACGGTGATGTCGCCATACGCCTTGGACACGTCCTGCAGGCGGATCATCGTGTCGTTGCTTATCGTTGCCATGCCAGTACCCATCGTTCAAGTAGACGCAGACAGAGGTCCGTGACCAGCACGGTGAAGCTGATCAGCACCATGCCCAGCACCACGGTGTCGGTCTGGAAGAATTCCTTGCCGTTCATGATCATGAAGCCCAGGCCTTCCTTGGACGCGACCAGTTCGGCCGAGATGACGCAGGTCCAGGACAGGCCCAGGATGATCTTCATGCCCGACAGGATCTGCGGCAGGCAGCCGGGAAACAGCACTTCGCGCATCACCTGCCAGCGGTTGGCGCCCAGGTTGCGCGCGGCCCGCACCAGCACGGGGTCGATGCTGCGCGAGGCTTCCATCACGTAGAGCAGGGCGGGCACGAACGAACCCATGAAGACGATGCTGTACTTCTGCGTTTCGGTGATGCCGAACCACAGCAGCGACAGCGGAATCCAGCTCATGGACGGCAGCGGGCGCAGGAACGAGATGATGGGGTCGAACACGGCGCGCGCCACCTTGGACGTGCCCAGCAGGATGCCCAGCGGAATGGCTACTGCCACGGCCGCCAGAAAGCCCACCATCACGCGCCGGGTCGAGGCCAGCACGTTGTAGAACAAGGTGCCCTGGTCGGACATCGACAGGGCGCGGGCCAGCACCTGCGACGGCGCGGGCAGGAAGATCGGGTCGACCGCGCCGGCGCGGCACAGGCCTTCCCACAACAGCAGGAAACACAGCAGGGACACCACGCTGACCCAGATCAGCGTGGTATCGCGGGGAGCGGTACGCGTGGACATGAGGCGACGGCTCCGGGCTTACAGGTACGAGGCCTGGACCCAGTCCTTGACCGTGGGCGCGCGGTCGATCTGCTTCAGGGACACCAGCATCTCGGCCAGCTTCTGCATGCCGCTGACGAAATTGCCCGGGTCCACCATCAGCGCCTTCTGGTCGGCCGCGCTGTACCACTGGGTCTGCTTGATGACGCCCAACTGGTCCTCACGCGACAGGCCGGTCAGTTCCAGCAGCACGCCGGCCGCTTCCTGCGGCTGTTCGGTCAGCATCGTATTGGCCTGGAACACGGCCGCCAGGAACTTGCGCACGGCCTCGGGGTTGTCCTGGCCCAGCTTGGCGCGGGTCAGCAGCACGTCCGGGCCGGGCGTGATGGCGAATTGCTTGTAGAGCGAGAAGGCGGTGTCGTCCAGCAGCACGCGGGTGCCGGGCACGGCCTTGATGCGGTCGAAGGCCGGCGTCCAGGCCACCGCCGCATCGATCTGCTTGCCCTGGTAGGCCGACAGGATGTTGGTGGCGGGCAGGTTGATGATGGACACGTCGCGGTCCGGGTCCAGCCCGGCCTGGCGCAACACGTCCAGCAGCAGCACGTGGGCGCTCGACGCGTAGGTGACGCCGATCTTCTTGCCCTTCAGGTCGGCGATCGACTTGACGTCGTCGCGCATCAGCACGCCTTCGGCGCGGCCGAAATTGTTGGGCGTGGCGATCACCTGGAACTGGCGGGCGCCCGCGGCCATCAGGGCCAGCGACGAGACCACGCCGGTGCCGGCCAGGTCGATGTTGCCGGCCATCACGGCGCTCATCCGGTCGGACGAGGTGGCAAAGCTCTGCCACTTGATGTCCAGGCCCTGCTTGGCGAACAGGCCCGTCTTCAGGGCGATGTAGGCCGAGTAATGGCCCAGCCAGGCCGAGCCGCCGTAGGTGCAGGACGCCCCGGTGGCGCGGCCGATCATCGGAAAGCCCAAGGCGCTGGCCCCGGCCAGCGCGGCGGTGCGGACCAGCATGGCGCGGCGATTCATGTTCATGCGATTTCCCCTGCTTGAATGGTGATGGACTGAACGACTGATGTCGCCGGCACTCTGCGGTGCGGCTGCCCAGACTTTCGCCCGCCGCCGGAGCGCCGGCCTGTATATAAGCAATGCCGATGCTCTAAATCCAACGCGCTTATATTTCGATGGCCCGGGAAACGCGGGTTCACACTCCGGCCACTTGTTCTTGGAGCCAAGTCGTGAAAAGTTATGACGTGATCGTGATCGGGGCGGGCGTGATCGGCAGTTCGGTGGCCTTCCACCTGGCCGCGTTGGGGGCGAAGGATGTGCTGGTGCTGGATCGCGCGACGATCGGCGCGGGCACCACCTCGCAATCGTCCGGCATTCTGCGCACCCACTATTCGGTGCGCGAGAACGTGGAACTGGCCCAGCGCTCATGGGGCGTGTTCAACGATTTCGCCAACTATCTGGGCGACGACGAAGCCTCGTGCGGCCTGGTCAAGTGCGGCTACCTGATCAGCGCGGCCGACAACGACAAGCTGGAACCGCTGCGCAGTGCGCTGGCGCAGCAGCAGGCCCAGGGCATCGCGCTTGAATTGCTGAACGCCGCGCAGGCGCGTGAGCTGTTGCCGATCGCCACCTTCGACGACGCCGCATTGATCGGCTTCGAACCGGACGCCGGCTTTGCCGATGCTTATCTAGTGGCCACCAGCTTTGCGCGCGGCGCCCGCCGCCGCGGCGTCACCATCCGCGAAAACGTCGACGTGCAGCGCCTGCTGGTCGAGAACGGCCGGGTCACCGGCGTGTCCACGTCCGAAGGCGATTTCGCCAGCCCGCTCGTCATCAGCACGCAGAACATCTGGACTTCGGAACTGGCCGCCTGGACGGGCGTGGCCATGCCCGTCATGCCCGAACGCCACGCCGTTCTGGCGCTGGAATGCGAGGCCGCGCCCTACACCTATTCGATGCCGGTCTACAAGGACCTGGCCTCTCCCGGCATGCTGTATTGCCGCAGCTATGGCGGCAACCAGATGCTGGTGAGCGAGGGCGTGGTGGGCGAAACCCTGCAGCACAGCGACGCCGAGCAAGGCGACATTGCGCTGGATTACGTGGCCGAGGTCGGCGCGCAGGTGGCCGAACGCTTTCCGGCCTATGAAACCGCCGGCCTGGCGTCGTCGTGGACGGGCGTGTACGACGTGACGCCGGACTGGAACCCGGTGCTGGGCCGGGTGCCTGGCGTCCAGGGGCTGGTGGTGGGGTTTGGCTTTTCGGGGCACGGTTTCAAGCTGTCGCCCACCGTGGGCCGGGTGCTGGCGCAGGAAGCGCTGGGCCTGGCCACCGACGTGTCGCTGGCGCCGTACGCGCTGAGCCGCTTTCAGCGCGGCGCGCTGCTGACCGGGAAGTACGGCCTTGGCGCAGTCTCCTGAGACCGGCGGCGCACGGCGGGGCTCTTGGCAGGCGCTGCCGCCCGAACCGTGGAAGAACGGCGGCGGCGTGACGCGCACGCTGGCCGCGGACACGGCCGAAGGCGCGGCGCCCCGATGGCGCCTCAGCGTCGCGGATATCACGCAGGACGGCCCGTATTCGCGCTTTGCGGGCGATGACCGCGTGTCGGTGGTGCTGTCCGGTGCAGGGGTGGTCCTGCGTGATGCAGGCGTCCCGCAGCGGGAGGGCAACGCGCAGATCCTGTTGCCGCCCGGCCAGCCCGTCGCCTTCGCGGGCGACGCGGCCTGGCACGGCACGCTGGTCGACGGCCCGGTGCAGGTGTTGAACCTGTTCGTGCGCCGCGGAGCGGCGCGGGCCTGGGTGCGCGGCGTGGGCCAGGGGCCCCAAGCCGGGCGGGCCGGGGTGGCCGCCGGCGCGCTGGCGGCTTGCGGCGCCGCGCGGCACCTGACGCTGTGCGTGGCGCACGTCGCGGGCGGCTGGCACACCCCGGAGGGCGTGACCGAGTTGGCCGCGGGCGAGTTCCTGCTGCGGCCGGCGGCGTGTACCGGCCACCCGGCGAATCCGGGTGGCCCCCGTGCCGCCGAAGGCCAGGCGGAAGACACCTATACGCCCATCCGCGGCGCGTCACCGCCGCCCCCCGGCCTGGCCGCCGTATTGCTGGACATTTTCTACTGACCCAGGAGTCTTTTCATGAAGGTAATTGCCGCGGTCAAGCGCGTGGTGGACTACAACGTCAACGTACGCGTCAAGGCCGATCAGACGGGTGTCGACATCGGCAACGTCAAGATGTCGATGAATCCGTTCGACGAGATCGCCGTCGAGGCCGCCGTGCGCCTGAAAGAGCAGGGCGTGGCCACCGAGGTGGTCGCGGTGACCTGCGGCGTCGCGGCCGCACAGGAAACGCTGCGCACGGCCTTGGCCATCGGCGCGGACCGGGGCGTGCTGGTGCAGACCGACGTTGCTTTGCAGCCCCTGGCGGTGGCCAAGCTGCTGCGCGCCGTGGTGGCGGCCGAGCAGCCGGCGCTGGTGATCCTGGGCAAGCAGGCCATCGACGACGACGCCTGCCAGACGGGCCAGATGCTGGCCGCGCTGCTGGGCTGGCCGCAAGCCACCCAGGCCAGCGCCATCCAGATCGAAGGCGGGCGCGCCCGCGTCACCCGCGAGGTCGACGGCGGCCTGGAAGTGGTGGACCTGGCGCTGCCGGCCGTCGTCACGGCCGACCTGCGCCTGAACGAACCGCGCTACGTCACGCTGCCCAACATCATGAAGGCCAAGAAAAAGCCCGTGGACGTGACCTCGCCCGAGGTGCTGGGGGTGGACCCGGCCTCGCGCCTGGAGACCCTGCGGGTGGAGCCGCCCGCAGCCCGCGCGCCCGGTATCAAGGTGGCCGACGTGGCCGCGCTGGTCGACAAACTCAAGCATGAAGCAAAGGTGATCTGATGACCGTCCTGGTAATTGCCGAACACGACGGGCGCACGCTGCACGGCGCCACCCTCAATGCCATCGCCGCCGCGGCCCGGCTGGCGCGGCCCATCCATGTGCTGGTGGCCGGCGACGGCGTGCAGGAGGTGGCCGATGCCGCCGCGCGCGTCGCGGGCGTGGCGCAGGTGCTGCTGGCCCAGGCGCCGCAGCTGGCCGACGGCCTGCCCGAGAACCTGGCTGCGCAGGCGGTGGCGCTGGCGGGCGGATACACGCACGTCTTCCTGGCCGCCACCGCGCAGGGCAAGAGCGTCGCGCCGCGCATTGCCGCGCTGCTGGACGTGGCGCAGGTCTCGGACGTGATCGACGTGCTGGGCGCCGATACCTTCAAGCGCCCCATCTACGCGGGCAACGCCATCGCCACGGTGCGCAGTGCGTACCCGGTGGTGGTGGCCACCATCCGCCCCACGGCCTTTGACGCGGCCGCCGGCGGCGGCAACGCGCCGGTGCAAAACGTGGCCGCCGTGGCCGATGCGGGCCTGGCGCGGGTCGTGAGTCGCGAGATCGTCACGTCCGAACGCCCCGACCTGGGCGGCGCGCGGACCGTGGTGTCGGGCGGGCGGGGCCTGGGCAGCGCGCAGCACTTCAAGCTGCTCGATCCGTTGGCGGAAAAGCTGGGGGCCGCACTGGGCGCCTCACGTGCCGCCGTGGATGCGGGCTACGCGCCCAACGACTGGCAAGTGGGGCAGACGGGCAAGATCGTCGCGCCCGAACTGTACGTGGCGGTGGGCATCTCGGGCGCCATCCAGCACCTGGCCGGCATGAAGGATTCCAAGACCATCGTCGCCATCAACAAGGACGGCGATGCACCGATCTTCGGCGTGGCCGATTACGGGCTGGTGGCGGATCTGTTCGAGGCCGTGCCGGCGCTGACCGCGGCGCTGTGAGGGGCGCACGCCCGTCGTCGACGGTGGGGCCGGTTCGCCAGCGGCCCAGGCCAGCGGATCGGCGCGCCGCCGGGCCGGCCCGCACAGGGCCTGGCGGGATCAACGCCGCAGGCTGCGCCAGAGCGTGGCCGGCGGCAAGCCGAGCGCGGGCGCGATGTCTTTGTGCACCAGCCGTTCCATGGCCACCAGGATGACGTCGCGCGCCTCGGTCGGCAGCTTGCCGACCTCCTGGGGGCGCGCCGCCAGGTAGAAGCTGCGCGACAGGCTGGCGTCGTCGCTGCGTCCCATGCCCAGGAACGGCGCCAGCGGCAGCACGCGCAACTGGTCGACGAAGTGGCGCGACTGCCAGACGCACAGCGGCGTGCTGATGCCGAAGCCCAGTCCGGCCGTGACCAGGCTGAGCAGCGGGTCGGTGTTGTCGAATTCAAAGGTGCGTTCGATCATCACGTCGTGCGCCTCGACCAGCCGGTCGATCTCGGCGCCGATGAACGAGCGGGCGCTGTAGCGGATGAACTGCGCGCGCTTGCCCAGCTCTTTCAGCGTGGTGATGCGGCCCATGTCCAGGGTGCGCGGCACGACCAGCACGTAGGGCTCGCTGAACAGGCTGGTCTTGCGGATGCCGGGTTTGCCGGTGGCGGCGCTGGTGGTGACCACCAGGTCCAGCTGCCGGTCTTCCAGCTGTTTGTCCAGCACGGGCGTGATGCCCGACCACAGGCGGATCTGGCGCGAGGCGCCCGACAGCCCATGGATCAGCGTCGGGCCCAGGGTGCCGGCAAACGAGTCCACGCAGCCGAAGCGCACGATGTTGCGTTTGGCGCGGCTGAGGTTGCGCACGCTTTCCGTCATGTCGCCGGCCTGTGCCAGCAGCCGGGCGGCGTGGTCGAACAGCAGTTCGCCGGCCGGCGTGGGACGCGCTGGCCGCGTGCTGCGGTCCAGCAGCTCGGTGGACATGGCCGTTTCCAGCTGCTTGATGCGCTGCGATACCGCCGCCTGGGACAGGTCCAGCAGCCGCGCCGCGCCGGACACCGACGCCGCTTCCACCACCGCCACCCAGGTGAGCAGCAGGCTCCACTCGGGATAGTTCTCGGTGGTGCTGACCGAAAAGCGGTTCATGGGAGGCGGCATCCAGCGGGGCGGGCTCAGCGCTTGCGGGCCAGCGTCTGCGCCAGCGCGGCCCGCACCAGGCCCTCTACCACGGGAATGACCTGGTTCGCGGCCTGCGCCTGGTAGCCGTAGGGGTAGGACTCGTCCATGTAGGTGGACTGGCACATTTCCAGCTGCACGGCGTGGATGTCTTCGGCCGGCGCACCGTACTGGCGCGTGATGTAGCCGCCCTTGAAGCGGCCGTTCACGGCCGAGGTGTAGCCGCAGCCCGGCAGGCGTTCGCCGATGGCGGCCAGGATGTCGGGCGCGCAGCTGGCGCCGTCGGCGGTGCCCAGGTTCAGGTCGGGCAGCTTGCCTTCGAACAGGCGCGGCAGCACGCTGGCGATGGAATGGGCTTCCCACAGCAGCACCGTGCCGTGTTCGGCGCGGATGCGGTCCAGTTCTTCGCGCAGCTTGGCGTGATAGGGCTGCCAGTAATGCTGCACGCGGTGCGCGCGTTCGTCGTCGGTCAGGGCGGCATCGCTCAGGTACAGCGGTTCGCCGCGGAAGGTGTGGGTCGGGCACAGGCCCGTCTTGGTCTGGCCGGGGTACAGGCTTGCGTCGTCGGGCGAGCGGTTCAGGTCCACCACGTAGCGCGAATAGCGCGCACCCAGCACCGAGGCGCCCAGCGCGTCGGCAAACTGGTATAGCGTGTCCAGGTGCCAGTCGGTGTCCCCGGACTGCTGGCCGACGGGCGTCATCCGGGCGCGCTGCGCGTCGGGAATCTGGCTGCCGAGATGGGGAATGGAGATCAGCAGCGGCGCGGACCCGCGGCTGAAGTGATAGATGTCGCTCAACGAAAACTCCGGGGTGTAAGGCGGTAAGGCAGGCGGCGCTGCGCCGGCTGGCTGCCGCTATGCTAGGCAGACGAATCGGCTGCGGGCATTTGCATCGTCAATGACGATGCTGAACATCATGATAGCTGATTCAAATAGCGAGCTACCCAGGGAAAGGCGGTAGACGATGACCACGCGGATCAGCGCTCCAGCGAGGTCAACTCAGCTTGGCTGGCAGCCTTCAAAGCCGCCCAATCATCCGGGGGGTGACCCCGGCCCAGCATTCTTTCGAACAACGCATAGGGGTCGGATTTGCTGCCGGCCGCGCGCAGGGATTGTTCATCGTTGACCCAGGCGTAAATAATGACCTTCGACGTCGAGTCGTAGCGAAAGAACAGCCGGAACCGACGTCCGATCTTTGCTCTGCGCCAATGCCGATAATCAGGCCCCAGCGTATTGCCTTGTCGGAAATCGTCGCGCGAAGGGTCGCCGGGAACGACGTCCAACATCAGATGGCTCAAGGCGCGGAACAATTTCACGTTGGCATTGCTGTCGACATGCGCTGGCTCGTTCTGTTCGGCACGTCGCATGGCGCCATGCAACTTGCGCATTTGCTCGATCACGCCTTCATGGAACAGCAGCGTCCAGCCGTGGCGTTGCATCAGAGCGCCACGTCGCCGTCGATGTCTTCGTCCAAGGGGCGAGCGCGGCCGGCATTGTCCAGCATTGCCTGCGCAAGATCTGGAGGCAGCACTTGCAGGTGCTGTCCCGATCGGATGTCAGCCTCCAGCAAACGCAAGAATGCGCCAATCGCAGGGTCGGCGTGCTCGGCGTCTGCACGGGTGACGACGACCTCGCCGTCGCGTAGGTCAAAGGCAACCTTTCCGCCTACGTCAACACCGAGTGCCTGGCGGATGGATTTGGGCAGGGTCAGCTGTCCTTTGGCGGTCAGGGTCGCCACTTCGTGGATGTCGTGCATTGGACTCTCCCATAGGGATGTTCCATTGTAAGGAAAATTCCTTACCAGATCAAAATGGCTGTCCACACACAACATACGACGCTCCCGGTTTCAAGGAAGTATTGCATCTGGGGGCCTGCCTGCCATTGCGTACAGACCGCAGAAAGCTGCCAATCAGACCAATCCCGGCTATTCCCGTGTTCCTTGCAGACTGCGGGCCGCGATGGCGCTTTCGACTTCGGGCGACAACTGCGTGGCGCGCTTCACTGCTGACAGCGCGCCTCGCGTCACAACAAAATCGGCCTCGGGCAAGCGTTTGTCTTTGGGGGCGCCGTTGGCATTGGCCAGCATGAAAACGTAGCCTTTGCTGCTGCCCGCGACGGGAAATGCGATCGCAGTGGCTTCGGAACCCAATGCGTTCGGCACGATGAGGTACGGCTCGCGATGGTCGAGATCGCGATACTGGTATTCAAGCGCTTGAAGGATGGAGTACTCGTGCAGGTTGGCGGCTTCGTTTTTCTGCGCATCGCAGCCGCCGAGCAACGCGAGCGATAGCGCAAACAACGTCTTGGTTGATCTGGTTTTCATGTGGTCTGTGGGAGATGTCTTTCGGTCGGCCAGTTCATCCGGATCGGATGGCGCATTCAGCCTACGTGCGGCGCAGCCACGCGTATATGCGATCTTTCTGAAAAATTCGAGGAGACGTCGGTCATTTCCCCCAGGGCGCACCGAGCGCCCAGCGCGCCGCGATCTCGTCGATCAAGCGCCTCACCTTGGGCGCCAGGTGCCGCCGGTGCGGATACACCGCGCAGACCGGCGCACCGGGCGGGGCGTAGCTTTCCAGCAGTGCTACCAGTCGGCCCTGCCGCAGGTCGTCGCCTACCAGAAAGGCGCCCAGCTGCACGATGCCGGCGCCGGCCAGGGCGGCGTCGCGCAGGGCTTCGGTGTTGTCCAGCCGCATGCGGCCGGCGATTTGCACGTTGCGGTCCCGGTCGTGATGGGCATAGCGCCACGGCACCAGCGCGCCCATGTGAGTAAAGGCCAGCGTCTGGTGGCGCGGCAGGTCGTCGGGCGAGGCGGGCGCGCCATGGCGGTCCAGGTAGGCGGGGGCGGCGCAGGTGATCAAGCGGTGCGGCGCCAGCACGCGGCGTACCAGTCGGCTGTCGGCTTCGCCGCCGATGCGGATGGCGACGTCGATGCCGTCGCGCACCAGGTCGGTGTAGTCGTCCGAGAAGCTGACGTCGGCGTCGACCTCGGGCCATTGCGCCAGGTAGTCGTGCAGCAGCGGCATGAGGTGCAGCCGTCCCAGCGCCACCGGCAGGTCGATGCGCAGGCGGCCGCGCGGCGCTTCCTGGCGGCTGGCCATGGCGTCGGTGGCGTTGTCGACTTCGGCCAGGATGCGCTGCGCATGCTCGTAGAACACCCGGCCTTCGTCGCTTAAGCTGACGCTGCGGGTACTGCGGTGCAGCAGCCGTGCGCCCAGGCTTTGTTCGAGTCGAGCAATGCACTTGCCGATGGCCGAGCGCGACAAGCCAAGTTTTTCTGAGGCCAGCGTGAAGCTCTGCGCGTCGGCCACGCGCACGAAGGCGAGCACGTCGCCGAGATGGTCGATGCCGGGGATAGTCATGGAAAGCGCTCCGGAGTTCGCATTGCTGCCTGAATTCTGATTGTCGACGATTTGTCCCTTGTGTTGCTAAATAAGCCTGCTTTATCTGGAATGTGGAATCAGTAGACTGCCTGGAAGAACCCGCTGCTCGGGCTTGTTGCCTAACGAGACACTTCCCCATGACACGCACGAACCACGACGCCGCCGCTGGCGGATCCGGCTTTCACATCGACCCCGCCGCCCGCCCCGACGACTGGGGCGCGGTCGCCGCGGCCGGCCTGGCGACCTTCTGCGTCGTCACCACCGAGATGCTGCCGGTGGGCTTGCTGGTGCCGATCACCGACAGCCTGGGCGTGTCGGTGGGCCTGGGCGGGTTGCTGATGTTCGTGCCCGGCATTCTGGCGGCCCTGTGCGCGCCGCTGGTGGTGGTGGGCGCGCGCGGCATCGACCGGCGGCGCATTCTCTGCGGCCTGCTGTTGTTGCTGGCCGGCGCCAATCTGGCCAGCGCGCTGGCGCCGGGCCTGGCGTGGTTTCTGGCGGCGCGGGTGCTGGTGGGCGTGTGCATCGGTGGCATCTGGGCGGTGGCGGGCGGCTTGGCTGGCCGGCTGGTGGCGCCCGCGTCCGTCGGCCTGGCCACCGCCGTGATTTTTGGCGGCGTGGCGGTGGCGTCGGTGCTGGGCGTACCGCTGGGGGCGCTGGTTGGCGACCTGGCAGGATGGCGCAGCGCGTTCGGCGCGATGGCCGGGTTGAGCGCCGCGGTGCTGCTGTGGGCCGCGCTGTCGCTGCCGTCGTTGCCGGTGGCACGGTCTATCACCGGGCATGAACTGTTGGGCCAGCTGCGCAATCCGGCGTTGCGGCGCGGGCTGTTCATCACGTTGTTTTTGGTGGCTGGTCATTTCATGGCCTATACCTTTGTACGGCCGCTGCTGCAGTCCCAGGCGGGCTTTGCGCAAAGCTGGATCGGGCCGCTGCTGTTCGCTTATGGCGTGGCCGGCATCGCCGGCAATTTCCTGGCCGGCGGGGCGGCGGCGCGGCGCTTGCGTCCGACCTTGCTGGCCATTGTGCTGGGACTGTTGGTCACGTTGACGTTGTTGCCGTGGCTGGGGGGCCTGCGTCCTGGCGCGGTGGCGCTATTGCTGCTGTGGGGCCTGTCCTATGGCGGCGTGTCGGTTGCCTTGCAGACCTGGATGATGCAGGCCGCCCGCGACGCGGTCGAGGCGGCGACCTCGCTGTTCGTGGGCGTGTTCAACCTGGCGATTGCCTTGGGGGCGCTCGCGGGCGGGGCCAGCGTGGACCGCTGGGGCCTGTCCGCCACGCTGCTGATCGCCGCGGCCTGCATGCTGGCGCCGCTGGCGGCAATCGCGTGGCGGGGCGGACCTGGCGGCGGGCCGTCCCGCAGGCCGGCAGCCGATATGCCCAAGGGCCTGCGCGAGGCTTCTTTTTGCGCTGACAGGCCCTAGGCCCGATGCCCCGCCCGAAAGCCATGCCCGCGCGCCTGCCACGCCGCCAGCAGCGCAATACCGGCCACCGCCGCGACCGTCCAGGTAAACGACCCCGCGCCCGCTGTGTCCAGCAGCACCCCGCCCAGCACCCCGCCGCAGGCGATGGCCAGGTTGAAGATGGTGACCAGCATCGATTGCGCCACGTCGGAATGTTCGCCGGCGGTATCGGCGATGGCCGTCTGCAACAGGGTCGGCGCACCGCCGAAACTCAGGCCCCACAGTGCCACGCCAGTCAGCACCGCAGCCGGATGGTTGCCGGCGATGCCCAGCGCGCAGGCCGTCAGGGCGAACAGCGCCAGCGAGCCCAGCGTCATGGCGCGCAGCCGGCGATCCACCTGCAGGCCGATCAGCCACAGGCCCGCGACGGCGCTGGCGCCGAACACCAGCAGCACCGCATCCACCTGTACCGGCTGGCCGTGGTGTGCCAGGTAGGGTGCGATATACGTATAGAGCACGTTGTGCGCCAGGATCCAGGTGAACAGCACGAACAGGATCGGGCGGATGCCGGGCATGAGAAAGGTGCGCGCGATGGACTGGCGCTGGCGCGCGGCCTGGCCGGCGAAATCAGGCACGGCCGCGCGTACCCACACCACCAGCGCCAGCGACACGCTGGCCATGATCCAGAACACGCCGCGCCAGTCCATCATGCTGCCGAGCCAGGCGCCGGCCGGCACGCCCAGGCACAGGGCCAGGGGCTGGCCCGCGCCCCCCACCGCCAGCGCCCGGCCTTGCTGGCGGGGCGGCACCAGGCGCCGGGCATAGCCCGCCAACAGGCCCCACAGCAGGCCGGCGGCCATGCCGCCGATGAAGCGCGCCGCCAGCGTCAACCCGTAGTGGCTGGACAAGGCGGTGACGACGTTGAAGACGCACAGGCACGCCAGGGCCAGCAGCAGCAATGGCCGGCGGTTCCAGCTGCGGGTGGCGGCGATGATGGGAATGGCCGTCAGCACCGAGCCGGTGGCAAACAGGGTGACCAGTTGCCCGGCAAGGGATTCCGAGACGCCCAGGCCGTGGCCGATCTGCGGCAGCAGGCCGGCGGGCACGGTCTCGGTCATGATGGTGATGAAGCCGGCCAGCGCCATGGCCAGCAGTTTGCCCAGCGGCAGGCTTTCAGGGGTGTCGGGCAGGCTGGCGCTGGCGGGCAGCGCGGAGGAAGAGGAGGGGGGTGTCATGGTTCGCGGGGATTGAAACACAGGTTAAATTGGAACGATCATTCCAATATGGGGTAAAAAAATGCGGGCACCACAGGGCGACCGCGGGGATTGAGAACGGGTGCTACAGCGCGCCCAGCGCCACCGCCATCACGTCCGCCAGCCACTGGCGGCGTTCGCGGGCGTTGTTGCCCTTGCTGACCACGCGCAGGCCCTGGATGGTGGTGACGATGAAGCGGGCCAGCGCGCGCGGCGACTTGCCGGCGTCGATCTCGCCGGATGCCTGCGCGTCGGCCAGGATTTTCTCCAGTGCTTTTTCCAGGCGCTGGAAATTGCGCCGCACCAGCTCGGCCACGGCTTCGTCCTGGCCGGCCATTTCCAGCGAGGCGTTGGCCACCAGGCAGCCGCGCCGGGTGGCTTCGCGCAGTTCGTCGTCGGCAATGAAGTCGAGCAGGCGGCCGATGCGTTCGCGCGCGGTGCCGGGCCGCGCCAACAGTTCCAGGTTGGCGACGGTCAGTTCGTGGTAGCGGCGCAGCGCGGCCTCGTACAGGCCCTGCTTGCTGCCGAAGGCGTTGTACAGGCTGCCGCGGCCCAGGCCGGTGCCGTCGACCAGGTCCTGCACCGACGTGGCGGCATAGCCGCGTTGCCAGAACACGTGCATGGCGGCGTCGGCGACGTCGTCGGGTTCGAAGTCCTTGGTGCGCATGGCGGCCTTTGTGGAATGTTCGTTCAAATAAGAATACGGGCGGTGGCGAGCCCGGTCAAGCGAGACCCTGCGCCCCGCAGGGGCTTGCCAGTGTCGCCGTGCCCTCAGTGTTTTCCCTGAATTTGCCGTCTTTTTGCGTATCAGTACTAACCACTAGGCGTGCCGGGCGTCACGGGCGACGGGGCGCACGCAACCGCCTTCGTATAACCCTGGAGAATAGGGTCTGCAGGGATAGGACTTTGACGCCATGGGCTTGCCGCTTCTAGTCTGCCAGCACGCTGTACCGCTGACTGCAGACCACGACAAGCCGCCTCCGTGCGGCGCACAAGGGAAGTCATGAAACGTCCTGCCTCTTTCGTCTTTGCCGCCGCGCTGGCCGCGGCCTGTAGCGCCGGCCTGACCGCGCCCGCCCACGCCCAGGATCGCCCGCTGCTGCGCATCAGCTCGGGCGCCGCCGACAACGCCTCGCTGGACCCGCACCGCGCCACGTCCACGGCCGACAAGGGCGTGGCCGCGCAGATGTTCGACGCGCTGGTGCGCTTTCCGGCCGGCAGCGCCGACCCCAAGGCGCTGGAGCCGGACCTGGCCGAACGCTGGGAAGCCTCGCCGGACAGCAAGACCTGGACGTTCCACCTGCGCCATGGCGTGCCGTTCCACGCCGGCTATGGCGAACTGAAGGCCGACGACGTGGTCTATTCGATCCAGCGCGCCGCCGACCCCAACCGGTCCAGCTTCGCCGCCACGTTCGCGCTGATCGACAGCGTCGAGGCGCTGGACGACTACACCGTGCGCTTCACGTTGAAGTATCCGGATGCCGCATTCCTGGGCCGCGTGTCGAATTATCACGGCGGCAATATCGTCAGCAAGAAAGCCGCCGAAAAGCTGGGCGACAAGTTCGGCGCCTCGCCGGTGGGCACCGGGCCGTTCGCCTTTGGCGAACACGTCACGCAGCAATATGTGAAGCTGGTGGCCAACGATGCCTACTTTCGCGGCAAGCCCAAGTTGGGCGGCATCATGTACCGCATGATCCCGTCGGACAGCGCCCGCGAACTGGCGTTCACGTCCAACGAAATCGACATCATGCAGGGCAAGCGCGAACAGCGCTGGGTCGAACGCTCGGCCAAGCGCGGCATGCAGGTCGACATCTTCGAACCCGCGGAATTTCGCACGCTGCACATCAACCGCAACATCAAGCCGCTGGACAACCTGAAGGTGCGCCAGGCCATTGCCGCCGCCATCAACGTCGACGAGATCGTGCGCTATGCCGGCAAGGACGTGGCCGAAAAGGGCTGCTCGGTGGTGCCCAACGGCTACCTGGGCCAGGACTGCGGCGCGGGCGGCTATGCCTACGACCCGGACCGCGCCCGCAAGCTGCTGGCCGAGGCGGGCTTTCCGAACGGCATCGAGATCAAGTCGATCGTGTCGAACATCTCGGCACAGCAGCCCATCATGGAAATCGTGCAGGCGCAGCTGGCCAAGGCCGGCATCAAGCTCAACATGGAAGTGGTGGATCACGCCACCTACCAGGCCAAGAGCCGCCAGGACCTGAGCGGCCTGGTGTTCTACGGCGCGGCGCGCTTTCCCAACGCCGATACCTACCTGACCGAGTTCTACGACTCGGCCGCCGCCATCGGCGCGCCGGCCGCGATGTCGAATTTTTCGCACTGCTCGGTGGCCGACGATGCCATCCGCCAGGCCCGCGTCGAACCCGACGCCGCCCGCCAGCTGGCGCTGTGGAAAGCGGCCCAGGCCAGGATCCACGACGACGTCTGCGCGGTGCCGCTGTTCGGGCTCAAGCAGGTCTGGGTGCACAGCGACCGGGTGAACTACGGCTATGCGCTCAAGGGCGCGCTGAACCTGCAGCCGCCCATCACCGAGCTGACCACGGTGAAGGCGCCTTGATGGCCGACGTCCGGCACGCGGGCTGGCCGCGTCACCGGGCGCCATCAATTGCCCTTGAGCACTTCCCGGGACACCTGCGCGGCCACGTCGCGGGCCGCCTGGACAAAGGCCTCGACCAACGCCGCATTGCGTGAAGCCTGCGTGCGGCAGAGCTGGAAATGGAAATTCAATTCCGGATCGAACCGCCGCAGCACCAGGCGGCTTTGAAACCCTTCGGCAAATAGCGGATGAATCAACGACACTCCCAGGCCCGCGGCGACGAACTCGCACACCGTTGGCGCCGTGCTGGTATCGAGCACGACGTTCAGCCGGGCGTCCGACGCCTCGAACGCCTGCAACACCAGCGCCTGCGTCTGGCTGTCGGCGCCGAACGACACGAACGGCAGGCCGTCCAGGTCGCGCGGCCGGATCACACGCTTGCGCGTGAGCTCGTGATTGACGGGCAGGGCGCACACCAGCGGAAAGCGGAACAGGGCCTCGCGTTCGATATACGGGTTGTCGACCCGGCTGCCCACCAGCGCCACGTCGATGTGGCGGGTGGCCAGCCAGTCGGCCAGGAACAGCGACCCGCGGATCTGGATCGACACCCGCACGTCGGGCTGGCTTTCCAGGAACCGCATGGTGGCGCGGCGGATGAACGAGCCCGCCAAGGCCGGCAGCACGCCCACCGTCAAGGTGCGCTGCTCGTCGCGACGGATCGAATCCACCGCCTGTTCCACCTGCCGCAGGCCGCTGAAAACGCGGTCGATTTCCTGGTACAGGCGCATGCCCTGGGCGGTCAGCGCCAGCTTGCCGCGCACGCGGTCGAACAGCGCCAGCCCTGTGTCGGCTTCCAGGTGCGACAGCAGCTTGCTCACCGCGGGCTGCGACACGCCCAGCACGACGGCGGCCTGGCTGACGGTGCCGTGTTCCACCACCGCCTTGAAGGCTTCGATCTGCCGCAGGTTCAGGGTCTCTTTCATGCCATAACCTCACAGGGCTGTGGCCCGGTTGCCAGTCGCAAAGGTTATAGCGTGGCGGGTGGCCATGCAAGGATGCGCGACGCCGCCGCAACCTCTCTTGCCAGGACCCCGCACCATGGCGCATGACTACGACGTGATCGTGGCCGGCGCCGGCATGGTCGGCGCCGCGGTGGCCTACGGCCTGGCCTGCGCGGGGCAGCGCGTGCTGCTGCTGGACGGCGGCGATACCGACTACCGCGCCGCCAAGGCCAACTTCGGCCTGGTCTGGCTGCAGGGCAAGGGCCATGGCTACCCCGCCTACCAGCGGCTGTCGCACCAGGCCGTAGAGGCGTGGCCGGATTTCGCCCGCCAGTTGCAAGACGACAGCGGCATCGCGCTGGACTACGAGCAGCGCGGCGGCCTGCATTTCTGCATGAGTGACGATGAGCTGGCCCGCCGCGCCGCCCGCCTGGACGCCTGGCACGGGCAGGCGCCGGACCTGCCGTCCTGTACCCGGATACTGGATCGCGCCGAGCTGCGGCGCCGCTTTCCCACGCTGCTACTGGGCGACGCGGTGGCCGGCGCCAGCCTGGGCGAGCAGGACGGCCATGTCAATCCGCTGCGCCTGCTGGCGGCGCTGCAGGCCGCGTTTCTGCGGCGCGGCGGTCACTTGCGCAACCGCCACGCGGTAACGGCCATCACCCATGCCACCGGCGGCGGCGTGCAGGTCAGCGCCGGCGCCTTGCAAGCCCGCGCGTCGCGCCTGCTCATCGCCGCCGGCCTGGGTTCCGCCGCGCTGGGCGCGATGGTCGGGCTGGACGTGCCGCTGCGGCCGCAACGCGGCCAGATCCTGGTCACCGAGCGCCTGGCGCCCTTGCTGCCAGTGCCCGCCAGCGGCATGCGCCAGACGGGCGAGGGCACCGTCATGGTGGGCCTGACGCAGGAAGACGTCGGCTACGACCTGGGCACCACCTCGGTCGCCGCGGCGCGCATGAGCCGCAACGCCCTGCGCATCCTGCCGGGGCTGGCCGCCGCGCGGCTGGTGCGGCACTGGTCGTGCCTGCGGATCATGACGCCCGACGGCGGTCCGGTCTACGCGCAGTCTCCCACCCACGATGGCGTGTCCATCGCGCTTTGCCATTCCGGCGTGACGCTGGCCTCGTTCCATGCCGGGCCGTACGCCCGCGCGCTGGCCCACGGCACGCCCCTTGAAACCCTGGATGCCTTTCACCATGAGCGCTTCAATGTTCAGAAAGTTGCCTGAGTCCGGCGCGCCCGCGCTGACGCTCACCATCGACGGCGAACCGGTAGCCGCGACCCCCGGCGAGACCGTGGCCGCGGTGCTGCTGCGCCAGGAATCCCCCGCCAGCCGCACCACCCCCGTGAACGAAAGCCCGCGCGCCCCGTTCTGCATGATGGGCGTGTGCTTTGACTGCCTTGCCGTCGTCGACGGCGTGGCGTCCACCCAGACCTGCCTGGTCACCGTGCGCGAAGGCATGCAGGTGCAGCGCCAGTTCGGCAAGCGGAGCGTGCTGCCATGAAACGCGAATTCGATGTGGTGGTGATCGGCGCCGGCCCCGCCGGCATGAGCGCGGCCATCGGCCTGCGGGCCCAAGGCCTGTCGGTGCTGGTGGTGGACGAACAGCCGGCCCCGGGCGGCCAGATCTGGCGCGCGGTCGAAGCGGTGGCGGCCACGCCCACCGGCCGGCTGCTGGGCGACGAATACCGCGCCGGCGCAAGCCTGGCCGAGCGCTTCCGTACCTGTGGCGCGTTCTACGAACCCGATACCCAGGTCTGGCAGATCGAACCTGACTGGCATGTCTACATGACCCGCAAGGGCCGTGCCGAAGTGGTTCGGGCGGCCCGCGTGGTGCTGGCGCTGGGCGCCCAGGAGCGGCCCGCGCCGTTCCCCGGCTGGACCTTGCCCGGCGTGCTGACCGTGGGCGCCGCGCAGATCCTGCTCAAGACCTCGCGCCAGGTGCCGGCCGGCCCTGTCTGGGTGGCCGGCAGCGGCCCCTTGCCCTTGCTGTACATGGCGCAGTTGCTGCGCGCAGGCGGCCAGATCGCCGGCTGGCTGGACACCTCGCCGCCCGGCGGCTGGCGCCGGGCGCTGCCTTGGGCGGGCGACGCGCTGGCCGCCTGGGGCGAGGTGCGCAAGGGCCTGGCCTGGCTGCGCGAAATCCGCGCGGCCGGCGTCAAGCGCGTGCGGGGGGTGACCACGCTGCGCGCGCTGGGCGACGGGCAATTGCGCGAAATCGAATACAGCACGGCCGACGGCCGCGCGGTGCGGGCGCCGGCCAGCGTGCTGCTGTCCCATGAAGGCGTGGTGCCGTCCATCCACATGACCCGCGCGCTGGAATGCACGCACAGCTGGAACGCCCAGCAGGCCTGCCTGGCGCCGGACCTGGACGACTGGGGCCAGGCCAGCCGGTCCGGCATCTTTGTCGCCGGCGACGGCGCCGGCATCGGCGGCGCGCAGGCCGCGTGCGTGCGCGGCGAACTGACGGCGCTGGGCATTGCGCTGCACGCCGGCAAGCTGACGCCGCAGGCCGCGGCCGAGGCGGCAGCGCCCCTGCGCAGCAAGCTGGCCGCGCTGCTGCGGCTGCGTCCCATGCTGGACGCGCTGTATCCGCCGCGCGCCGGCATCTTCGCGCCGCCCGACGACACCATCGTCTGCCGCTGCGAGGAACTGACGGCGGGCGACATCCGCCGCGCCGCCGCCATCGGCCAGCCCGGGCCCAACCAGATCAAGTCCTACACCCGCGCCGGCATGGGTCCGTGCCAGGGCCGCCAGTGCGGCTACACCATCGCCCATATCGTGGCGGCCGAGCAGAAGCGGCCGGTGGCCGAGGTGGGCTTTTACCGCATCCGCCCGCCGCTCAAGCCCTTGACGCTGGGCGAGTTGGCGTCGCTGGACATCGAGGAAGAACAGGCATGAGCGCACGGCATTGCGATGTGATCGTGATCGGCGGCGGCCTGCATGGCCTGTCGGCGGCGCTGCACGTGGCGCGCGAAGGCAAGCGCGTCATCGTCATCGAAAAACACTGGGTCGGCCGCCATGCGTCCGGCGCCACGGCCGCCGGGGTGCGCACGCTGAACCGCGACCTGGGCGAACTGGACCTGTCGCTGGAAGCCATGGACATGTGGCACGCCATGGCGTCGCTGGTGGGCGATGACTGCGGCTTTCATGCCCATGGCCAGATCTGCGTGGCCGAAACGCCCGCGGCGCTGGCCAAGCTGGAGGCGCGCGTGGCGGGCCTGCGCGCCGCCGGCTATACCCACGAGGAAATCATCGGGCCGGACGAGCTGCGTCGCCTGTTGCCCGAACTGAGTCCGCACTGCCTGGGCGCGTCGATCGCACGGCGCGACGGCGCGGCGGATCCACACCGGGCGCTGCGCGCGTTCCGGCGCAGCGCCGAGGCGGCCGGGGTGAGCATCATCGAACATTGCGGCGTGAACGGCCTGGAACAGCAAGGCCAGGACTGGCAGGTGCAGACCGACGCCGGCGGCTACACCGCGCCTTGCGTCATCAACGCCGCAGGCGCCTGGTCGGCGCGCATCGCCGCGATGGCCGGCGACCAGATTCCGCTGTCGGCCAAGTCGTCGATGATGATGGTCAGCGAACGGCTGCGGCCCTTCATCAAGCCGGTGGTGGCCATCATGGGCCGCTCGCTGTCGTTCAAGCAGTCCGACCAGGGCACCCTGGTCATCGGCGGCGGCCTGCAGGGCATTCCCGACCTGGACCGCGAGACGTCCACGGCGCGCATGCGCGTGCTGGCCAAGGGCGCGCGTGCCGCCACCGACCTGTTCCCGGCGGTGCGCGACATCCGCATCGTGCGGGTCTGGGCGGGGCTGGAAGCCAAGACGGACGACATGCTGCCGGTGGTGGGCCCGTCGCCCAACGCGCCCGGCGTGCTGCATGCCTTCGGTTTCTCGGGCCACGGTTTCGAACTGGTGCCGGTGGTGGGCGCCGCGCTGGCCGACCTGGCGCTGCGCGGGCAGACCGCCCGCGCCATCGGCAACCTGCAGGCGGCGCGCTTGATGCAGCCGCCCGCGAAGGAGCAAGCATCATGATGCGTTACGCCATCAAGCGGCTGCTGCTGGCCATCCCCACGCTGCTGGCGATGCTGACCGCGGTCTTCATCCTGGTGCGACTGGTGCCGGGCGACCCGGCCGCCGTCATGCTGGGCGACCAGGCCAGCGCCGAGGCCCTGGCCGCGTTGCGCCTGCGGCTGGGCCTGGATTTGCCCACCTACGTGCAGTACGGCCGCTTCCTGGGCGACATGCTGACGGGCAACTTCGGCGTGTCCATGGCCAGCGGCCGCACCGTGCTGCAAGAGGTGGCGCTGGTGCTGCCCTGGACCTTGCAACTGACCGCCGCCGCCATCCTGATCGGCGTGGTCTTCGGCCTGCCGCTGGGCATCTGGGCGGCGCTGCGCCGCAACGCCTGGCCCGACTACCTGGGCCGCCTGCTGTCCCTGACCGGCCTGTCGTTTCCCGCTTTCGTCTCGGCCATCCTGATGCTGCTGGTGTTCGCCATCCAGCTGCGCTGGTTTCCGGTGATCGGCAGCGGCGGGGCGGGCGACTGGGCTTCGCAGCTGCGCAACCTGGTGCTGCCGGCCTTCAACCTGGGGCTGATCATGATGGCGTACGTCATGCGCGTGACGCGTTCGTCGATGCTGGGCGTCATGGGCGAAGACTACGTCCGCACCGCCCGCGCCAAGGGCGTGCGGCCGGCGCGGCTGATCGTGCGCCACGGCCTGCGCAACGCACTGATTCCCATCGTCACCGTGGTGGGCCTGTATTTCGGCACGCTGATCGGCAACTCGGTGCTGACCGAGATCGTCTTCAACCGCCCCGGCCTGGGCAAGCTGATCCTGGGCGCCCTGAACAGCCGCGACTACACGCTGCTGCAAGGGCTGATGGTGGTGTTCGCGTCCTGCGTGATTGTCGTCAACCTCTTGACCGACCTGGTGTACGGGCTGGTCGATCCCCGGGTGAAATACCAATGAGCGCCGTCGCCACCGCCCCGTCCGCCCGCCCCAACGCCTTGTGGCAGGCCCTGTCCCGCAACCGCCTGTCCTGGGTCGGCATCGGCTTGTTGCTCGTCATCGTGCTGGCCGCCGTGCTGGCGCCCTGGCTGGCGCCGCACGACCCGCTGCAGCAGAACATTGCCTATCGCCTCGAACCGCCGTCGGCCGAATTCTGGCTGGGCACCGACAGCTATGGCCGCGACGTGCTGTCGCGCCTGATCTACGGCGCCCGCGTGTCGCTGCTGGTGGGCTTCGTGGCCATCCTGATCGCCATGTGCATCGGCTCTGCGCTGGGCATCCTGGCCGGCTACGTCGGCGGGCTGGTGGACCAGCTGATCATGGGCCTGGTCGACGTGCTGCTGTCGTTTCCCACGCTGTTGCTGGGCCTGATGGTGGCCGCGATGCTGGGCGCCAGCCTGGAAAACCTGATCATCGCCATCGCCATCACAGAGATCGCGCCGTTCGTGCGGGTGGCGCGGGCCCCCACCATCGCGCTCAAGCAGCGCGACTTCGTCGAAGCGGGCAGGGCGCTGGGCTACGGCCCGCTGCGCCTGATGGGCGCGCACATCCTGCCCAACATGGTGTCCGACGTCGTGGTGCTGGGTTCGCTGTGGATGGCATCCGCCATCCGCACCGAAGCCTCGCTCAGCTTCATCGGGCTGGGCGTGCCGCCGCCTGCGGCCACCTGGGGCAGCATGATCCGCGAAGGCTTCGAGAACATCCTGGACGCCTGGTGGCTGACGGTGTTTCCCAGCGTCGCCATCCTCTTGACCGTGCTGGCGCTCAACCTCTTGGGCGACGCCTTGCGCGACGCCATTGACCCCAAGCTGCGTTCGGAGCGTTCATGACTGCAGAAGCCCCCGTATTGGAACTGCGCGCGCTGCGCACGGAATTCCGCGCTGGCGGCGCCTGGCACGCGGCGGTGCGCGATGTCTCGCTGCAAGTGGGCCGCAACGAAACGCTGGCCGTGGTCGGCGAATCCGGCAGCGGCAAGAGCGTGACCGCGCTGTCGGTGCTGCGCCTGTTGCCCGCTTCCGGCGCCCGCCATGGCGGCGGCCAGGTGCTGCTGGACGGCCAGGACCTCACGGCCCTGTCCGAAAAGCAGATGAGCCGGCTGCGCGGCGAGGCCATCGCCATGATCTTCCAGGAACCGATGACGTCCCTGAACCCCACCATGACGGTGGGCGACCAGATCGCCGAGGCCATCCGGCTGCATCGCAAGCTGTCGTGGAAAGAGGCGCGGCGGCTGGCGCTGGAGGTGCTCGAAGAGGTCAGGATTCCCGCTGCCGCGCGGCGCTTCGACGACTATCCGCACCAGTTCTCGGGCGGCATGCGCCAGCGCGTCATGATCGCGATGGCGCTGGCCTGCAAGCCGCGGGTGCTGCTGGCCGACGAACCCACCACGGCGCTGGACGTCACCATCCAGGCGCAGATCCTGAACCTGCTGTCCGAACTGAAGGCGGCGCACGGCATGGCCGTGCTGTTCATCACCCACAACCTGGGCGTGGTGGCGCAGATCGCCGACCGCGTCGCCGTCATGTATGCGGGCGAAGTGGTCGAGACGGCCGACGTGCAGACGCTGTTCGCGCGGCCCACCCATCCCTATACCGAAGCGCTGCTGCGCGCCATGCCGCGCGTGGACGCCGACAGCCAGGTGCTGGAATCGATTCCGGGCGGCGTACCGGCCATTACGGCGATGCCGGCCGGCTGTGCCTTCGCGCCGCGCTGCCGCCTCAAAGAGGCGCGCTGCGAGGCCCGTCGGCCGGACCTGGCCGGCATCGGCCCGGGTCACCAGGTGCGCTGCGTGGTGCGCGCCGAACCGTACGAGGACAAGGCATGAGCGAGCTGTTGCAGGTGCGCAATCTGGTCAAGCGTTTCGAAAGCGGCGGCGGCTGGCTGGGCGGGCCGCGCCAGACCGTCCGGGCCGTCAACGACGTGTCGTTCAGCGTCGCTCGCGGCCAGTCGCTGGGGCTGGTGGGCGAATCGGGCTGCGGCAAGTCCACCGTGGCGCGCACGCTTTTGCGCCTGATCGAGCCCGACGAAGGCAGCATCGTGTTCGACGGCCACGACATCCGCCAGGCCAGCGCCTCGGCGCTGCGGGCGTTGCGCCAGCGCATCCAGATCGTGTTCCAGGACCCGTACGCCTCGCTCAACCCGCGCCGCACGGTGCGCCAGGCGCTGTCCGAACCCCTGCGCGTGCATCGTCGCGGCACGGCCGCGCAGATCGACGCCAAGATCGAACAGACGATCCAGGAAGTGGGGCTGCCGCTGTCCGCGCTGGACCGCTATCCGCACGAGTTTTCCGGCGGCCAGCGCCAGCGCATCGGCATCGCCCGCGCCCTGGTGCTGGATCCGGAACTGATCGTGGCCGACGAACCCGTGTCGGCGCTGGACGTATCGGTGCAGGCGCAGATCCTGCAATTGCTGGAGCGCCTGAAGCGCGACCGCGGCTTGTCGTTCGTGTTCGTCTCGCACGACCTGGGCGTGGTGCGGCATTTCTGCGATACGGTCTGCGTCATGTACCTGGGCCGCATCATCGAGCGCGGTCCCACCGCGCAGGTGCTGGACCAGCCGCGGCATCCGTACAGCAGGGTGTTGCGCGATTCGTCGCCCGTGCCCGACCCGCAGGCGCGCATCCGGCTGGCCAAAATCGAAGGCGAGATTCCCGCGCCCACCCATCTGCCGCCGGGCTGCACCTTTCATCCGCGCTGCGCGCGGGTCCAGGCGGATTGCAAGCAACGGGTGCCGGCGCTGGCGCAGGACGGCGATCGCGCCGCCGCCTGTTTCCATCCCTTGGCGCCGGGCGACACGGTGGCGTAGGGCAGGGCGGCGCCACCCGTCGGCCCCGACTGCCGCACTCCGTGTGACGCGGCCTTGCGTCACACGG